>CAZJDB010000103.1:0-2476 GCA_964544695.1 uncultured Chitinophagaceae bacterium | reverse complement strand
TCATCGAGATCGATCAAAGCCCCATCGGCAGGACACCCCGAAGCAACCCGGCCACGTATTGCGGCTTCTTTACCGAAATCCGACAGTTGTTTGCCGCCATCCCGGAAGCCAAGATCAGGGGCTACTCGCCGGGCCGCTTTTCTTTCAACGTCAAGGGCGGACGCTGCGACGTCTGCGAAGGGGGCGGCATGCGCGCCATCGAAATGAATTTCCTGCCTGACGTCTACGTCCCCTGCGAAAAATGCAACGGCCGTCGTTACAACCGGGAGACCCTCGAGATCCGTTACAAGGGCAAATCCATCAGTGACGTCCTGGACATGACCGTGGACGAAGCCGTGGAGTTCTTCAATGCGGTGCCCTACCTCTACCGAAAGATAAAAGTGTTGCAGGACGTTGGCCTGGGCTACATTACCCTGGGCCAATCGGCCGTCACCCTCAGCGGGGGTGAAGCCCAACGCGTCAAACTGGCCACCGAGCTGGCAAAGCGCGACACGGGCAAGACCTTCTATATCCTGGACGAGCCCACCACGGGCCTCCACTTTGAAGACATCCGCCACCTCCTGGACGTACTCAATAAGTTGGTGGAAAGGGGAAACACGGTCCTGGTCATCGAACACAACATGGACGTCATCAAAGTCGCCGACCACATCATCGACCTGGGCCCCGAGGGCGGAGCCGGAGGCGGCCGCATCCTCTGCGAGGGCACCCCCGAGGAGGTCGCCTCCTGTAAGGAAAGCCATACCGCTACGTTTTTGAAAGCGGAGCTTGGCGGCGCCGGTCCCAAGCCCAAGGTCCGCTCCGCGCCAAAAACTGTTGAAGCCCCCAAGGGGGTCCTACCTAAAAAAAGGAAGGGAAGGTAGACACCCCCCCTTGGCTATGCTTGGATATATGGCTAAAACAAGTTAAATCAAGTTGTTGCCGGAGCTTCGCGCGCCCCGGGGCGCCGTTACCACCTGGTGGGACAACGTACTTCAGAACTGGCGCGTCCAAACCAGGAATCCGGATTCCCGAATTTATAGATGACCCGCACGACGAAAGTGAAATAGGCATCGTCGTGTGTGGGGTCTCCCCTGGTTGAAAAGTCACTGATGGGCAGCCCGCTCTTGTTGGACATGGCAATGGACATAGCAGCCAATGCGGGCGGTTCATGCGCCTGGAATACCGCTGGTGCTACGAACTGACCGCTCACGTCATCGATATAATCGGTGTGGGTGATGCGGTCACAGAGTTCCCCGCTGACGGACCAGCGCTCGTTCAGGTCATAGCGGACCCCAAGCCCGATCGGGAAATTCATTTGCCACAGGGTGTATTCAGGGGGATAACCCGGTCCGAAGCCTTCTCCTTCGGTATGAAGGGGCCTCAGGTCAACCCAGGAAGTCTGCCCGGTAACGGGATTCTTATATGTTCCCTGGGGGTTGAAATGAAAAAACCCCACCCCAGCCATAAAATATGGACGAAGGCGAGGTTGATAGTCCAAAGGTAATGTAATGAAATCGGTAGGATATATTTCAAGGGATACCATCCCTTCTAAAATAGCGGTGCGGAAATCCAGGTTCCTTTCCCTGCGGCCCTCGGAGGCAAAGTCGCCCCCGGTGGTCATGGCGTCGTTTCCATAGAGGCGACCGTAATCGAGGTTAGCCCGGAGGCCCAGCCAGGAGGCGGGATAAATGGCGCCGGAAAAGCCTAGAAAATAACGGGTAGTCGGAAGGTTGAGGTCCTTTACAAAGCGCTTTCCATCACCCAGGTTTCCCCCCAGGTCTCCCAGGAAGAAGGACGGCCCGACTTCAAAGCCCAGGTCTTTCTCCATATCCTTGAACGAAAGAGCTAGTTGGGCACGAATGCCGCAAGACAACGTCATACCAAAGAGGAACAGGGTAAGCGCCGGGAATATCCGGCCAAAAAGAGGGTAGCTCTTTTTCATAAGGATTGGACTTAGGTTTTTACAGTTACGGAATTACCCTGTAATATTAACAAAAGAATCTCTATAATGCCATATTATATAGGGTTTTTTTGCAAATTATTTCCTAACGACGAGGGTTACAATCTTTTGAGCATCTCCACATGGGGGATTCCATCCTCCAGGTAAGTTTCCCCTGCCTCGGCAAACCCCAAAGACCCATAAAAATCGAGCAGGTAACGCTGGGCCCCTATTCGGACCGGCTGAACCCCATAGAGCCCGTACAAATGCTCTAAGGACTTGACCATCAATTCCCTACCCAAGCCCTTCCCCCTGAAGGCGGGGGAAGTAGCTACCCGGCCGATCGAGGGTTCGGTGTATTTGACCCCGGGAGGGACCAGGCGGGCGCAAGCCGCGAGGCGTTCCACAGGCGTACCGCCCGCCGGCTGCCCGTCGGGCACGGCCCAGCCCAGCAGGTGTTGACAGGGAGCGTCGTAATCGTCCATATCCAGGAAAACGCAATTTTGTTCGACCACAAATACCTCGCTGCGCAGGCGTAACAACGCATACAGGTCGAAG
>CAZJDB010000102.1:0-5065 GCA_964544695.1 uncultured Chitinophagaceae bacterium | reverse complement strand
GTAGCCGAGCAGCAGGACCGGGTCGTCGGGTTCGGATTGTATTATATCCGCTATAGCACCTGGAAGGGGCAGCGCCTCTACCTGGAGGACCTCCTGGTCACCCTGGAATGCCGCGGCCAGGGCATCGGAAAAATGTTGTTTGAACGGCTGCTCCAGGAAACGAAGGAAAAAAATTATTCAGGCATGGTCTGGCAAGTTCTGGATTGGAACACCCCAGCTATTGAATTCTATAAGAAATACGGCGCGAGTATCGAACCCGAATGGTGGAATTGCATACTCGACATGTAGCGCGGAGCTGTCTATTGATGACCGTCGACGGTAACCTCCCGCGCGATCTTTCCGATCAACCCTTGTAAGACCTTCCCCGGTCCCACTTCGGTGAAATGATTTGCCCCGTCCCTGACCATGGCTTCTACACTCTGGGTCCAGCGGACAGCTCCCGTGAGTTGAGCCACGAGGTTCTTGCGGATCGTTGCGGGATCACTTACAGCGGTAGCCGTCACGTTTTGATAGACAGGACAGGTAGGCGCTTTGATCTCGGCGCGCTCGATCGCCGCGGCAAGCTCTTCCCTGGCCGGGGCCATGAGTGGGGAATGGAAAGCGCCGCCCACGGGAAGCAGCAGTGCGCGTTTGGCGCCCGCCGCCTTCAAGCGCTCGCAGGCAGTTTCCACACCCTTGATCGATCCCGAGATCACTAATTGTCCGGGGCAATTATAATTCGCCGGTACCACGGCCTCTCCCGTTTCCTTTTCCACCTGGGCGCAAATTTCCTCCACCTTCTTATCTTCCAGTCCCAGCACCGCCGCCATTGTGCTGGCCTGGACCTCGCAAGCTTTTTGCATGGCCGAGGCCCTTATGGAAACCAGGTTCAAGCCATCGGTGAAGGAAAGAGCCTCCGCGGCCACCAGGGCAGAAAATTCACCCAGGGAATGTCCAGCGACCATATCGGGTTTGGGATGATTCAGGGTCGCGAAACAAGCGACGGAGTGTAGAAATATGGCGGGTTGGGTGACTTTGGTTTGGCGGAGATCGGACTCCGTGCCTTCAAACAGGATATCGGAAATCCGGAAGCCGAGCTGGGCATTTGCCTGCTCGAACATTTCCCTGGCCCGGGCATGGGTGTCATACAGGCTTTTCCCCATTCCAGTGAATTGGGAGCCCTGTCCCGGGAACACATAAGCATGCTTCATAGCGACAAAAGTAAGGTAATTTCGCAGCCCACAACGCCCGGGGCGACGCTACATTGGCGCCAGCAGGGTGTGCTGACTCGCGGTATGGATGTCCCGCCAGACCCGGTTGATCTCCGTATGCATTTGCATCATCTCCATCCCACCGTATGGATAAAGCCGGTCGGCGCAATGCAGCGCCGTTCGCGTTGCCGTCCGTGCCACGTCGCCGACGGCGGTTAGGAGGGCCTCGTTGGAAGGCTGCATCCAGGATGCGCGAATAGCGTCGTAATAGGAAGTCCTGACAGCGGCGATCGCAGCCCGCGACTCCGACAAAACCGGTTCGGCACGCGGAAATCTGCCCAGGATGCGTTCTTCGAATAATTCCAGGAAATGCGCCGCCATCCCCAGCAACGTCACCGACAAAACCGCCTCCGCCTGTTGGTGGAATGGATAGTGATACAAAGGACCATCCACAAAGGGTTTGTCTAAAGAAAACGTGCGTTCAAATGGCACGAAGGCGTCGCGGACGATCATATCCTGGCTGGCCGTGGCCCTCAATCCCAGGGGTTGCCAACCATTCAAAAGCGTAATCTGTGATGGGAGAAAAATGACCGCCCGAACCCCATCCGGAAAGTGACAATTCGCCGTATACAGCGTCGCATGCGGAGCCCCGCTCGCATAACGCCAGTGCCCCGAAACCCGGTACCCTCCCGGCACGGACACGGCAACCCCCGCAGGAAAACCCGTACCCGCGACACAGACATCGGGGCTACCAAACAACTCAAGTGCAACGGACCGGTCCACGAACCCCGCAAAAAAACCCGCTCCTCCGCAAAGTGCGAGGACCCATCCGAAACTACCATCCGCACGGGAGGCGGCCTCCTGCAATTCCAGCAAGTCGGGCAGATCGTATTCCAGCCCACCGATAGATCGGGGAATGAGTAAACGGAGCCAACCTTGCTCCCGCATCAGTTCGAGCTGCACCGGGGTGAGCATCCCCAAAGCTTCGGCTGCTGAAGACTCCGAGCGGATCAGGTCAACCAAAGAAGGTGTCATATCAGGTCGGCGGTGATCAGCTTGGTAAACTCGCTGCGCGTTTCCGCCTTTTCGAATTCACCCCAGAAAGCGGAGGTCGTGGTCACCGAATTTTGCTTCTGGACCCCCCGCATCATCATGCAAAGGTGCTTGGCTTCTATGACGACCGCCACACCCAGGGGATTGAGGGTGTCCTTGATGGCATCCAGGATTTGGGTCGTCAGTCTCTCCTGGACCTGGAGGCGCCGTGAAAATACATCCACCACCCGGGCTATTTTACTCAGACCGGTAATGTACCCGTTTGGGATGTAGGCGACGTGTGCTTTGCCAAAGAAGGGCAGGATATGGTGCTCGCAGAGGCTGTAGAGTTCAATATCTTTTACGACGACCATCTCGCTGATCGATTCCTTGAATTTGGCGCCTTCCAGGATCCCATGGGCATCCTGATCATACCCCTGGGTGAAGAATTGCATGGCCTTGGCCAGGCGCTCGGGTGTTTTCAACAAACCTTCCCGTTCGGGGTTTTCACCGATCAGTGTCAGGCATTCCTTGTAATTCTCCATCAAGTCCCTGGTCACATCGTCGTCGTAGTGTTCTTTCTTTGAATAGGCCATCGTTTAGATTTTTATCATGCGGGGTACATTACAAAATTGCGTTCGGTTTCATAAAGGATGATCTGCAATTCATCCGCCCCGGGGATATGTGGTCTCAGCAGGCGGTAAATTACCATGGCGATGTGTTCCGCGGTTGGATTCAATTCCTTGAATTCCTCCGTATCCAGGTTCAGGTTCTTATGGTCGAAGCGTAGGATCACCTCTTCCTGGATCAAATCGCTCAACCACTTCAAATCTATGACAAAGCCCGTTTCGGGATCGGGCAAGCCGGTCACTTTCGCGATCACTTCGTAATTATGCCCATGGTAATGGGGGAGGTTGCATTTCCCGAAAACGCGCCGGTTCGTCTCCTCATCCCAGGCGGGATTGTTCAAACGATGGGCTGCATTGAAATGCTCTTTTCTAAATACGGCTACCCTGTTCATGCTCCAAAGTATTCTACGTAAATCCTGGGGGTTTCGTACAGCTTGATGGCATGCAGGCGCACCCCTTCCGGCATATGGGGCTCCAGTTGTTCCCAGATTCCCCTGGCCAGGTTTTCGGTGGAGCACATCTTATCCTTCATGAATGGCACATCCATATTCAGGTTTTTATGATCGACCTGTTCCAGCACCTGTGTTTGCACGATCCCACTCAGCGTTTTGACATCCAAAAGAAAGCCGGTATCCGGATCCGCATCTCCCTTCACCGTAACATACAACTCGTAGTTATGGCCATGCCAGTTCTCATTGGCGCACTTTCCAAAGACCGCTTCGTTCCGCTCCCTGCTCCACCTGGGGTTGTACAGCTTGTGTGCTGCGTTGAAATGTTCCACCCGGGTTAGATACACCATCTTCCCTAAAAATTTTGGCAAAGGTATGATAGATCGGGTAAATTTGCATATGCACGTACTTCTGGCGGCGGCGACCCCGTTCGAGATCAAACAAACCCTGGAACAATGGAAAGGAACCACCCTCATCACGGGTGTCGGCCTGGTCTCCGCTACTTACCAATTACACAAGGCCCTGACCGCTTCCCGCCCCCACCTGGTCGTCCAGGCGGGCATCGCGGGCTGCTTCGATCCTACCCAGCCGCGGGGCACCGTGATGGTGGTGTCCGAAGATGCGATTGGGGACCAGGGGGTCGAAGAAGGGGGCGGATTCAGGGACCTGTTCGAGTTGAATCTTTTAGAGGAAGACCGGCCGCCTTACCAGCAGGGCAGGCTACCCAATCCCCACCTGGACCACCTGAACCTTGCGGGTCTGCCCAGGGTCAGGAGCGTTTCGGTAAATGAGATCAGCACCAACCCCGCCAGGATCGGGTATTATCAAAAAAGATACAATGCAGTGTTGGAAAGTATGGAAGGGGCAGCCCTGCATTACGTCTGCCTCCAGGAGGGAATCCCCTTTGTTCAAATCCGCTCCGTGTCCAATCATGTGGGTGACAGGGACAAAACCAACTGGGAAATGGGGAAGGCCTGTACCCATTTGAATGAAGCCCTGCTTCGCTTCTTAACTTCCCCCTTGTTATGACACTCGCCCTCGGGTTTTCTCCCTGCCCCAACGATACCTTCATTTTCGATGCCCTGGTCAATAAGAAAATCGACACGGGCGACCTGGAATTCGAGGTACGCCTGGAAGACGTGCAAACCCTCAACCGTTGGGCAATGGAGGGACGCCTGGACCTGTCCAAGATCAGTTACGGGGTCCTGCCCCTGGTCACGACGGAATATGCGGTCCTCCAGTCCGGAGGCGCCCTGGGCATGGGCGTGGGGCCCCTGCTCATTGCCCGCGAACCGCTCGGGATCCGGGATGATCTGAAAGTCGTCATCCCCGGCGAAAACACCACGGCCCATATGCTGTTTTCCCTAGCCTATCCCAACGTGCGGTATAAAAGATTTGTCGTGTTCAACGAAGTGGAGGACGCCGTACTCAATGGCGACGCCGATATGGGCGTCATCATCCACGAAAACCGCTTCACGTATGCACAACGTGGCCTGGTGAAGCTCGCTGATCTCGGTGAATATTGGGAAAATACCACCGGCAGCCCCATTCCCCTTGGCGGCATCGTCGCCCGTCGCAGCCTCGATCCGGAACTGGTTTCGCGGGTAGATAAGCTGATCCGGGCTTCGGTGGAGTATTCTTTCGCGCAATATCCCGTGCTGAGCGATTACATCCGGGAGCATGCCCAGGAAATGGAAGACAGGGTTATGCGCCAGCACATAGATCTTTATGTAAATGATTTTTCCCGGAGCCTCGGCGCATCCGG
>CAZJDB010000101.1:0-10149 GCA_964544695.1 uncultured Chitinophagaceae bacterium | reverse complement strand
CCGAGGGTGGTCACCTCTTCCCATACCGAACAGAGAAGTTAAGCCCCTCATGGCCGATGGTACTGCACCTCAATGCGGGAGAGTAGGTAGCTGCCGTATTTATTATCCAGAGCGGATCCCAATGGGGTCCGCTTTTTTTTGCCCATCAAATGGGAAAAATCCCCATATTTGCATGATTCCGCTTAATCGTTTTTGCTATGCGAGACATGAAACTCTTCCTGCTGTTGGGGCTGCTGGTCGCCGTACAGGCACAAGCTCAAACCCTCCCCCGGATGACCGGAAAAATCACGGACCCAGCCGATTGGGTGAACCCATTGATGGGGACCTTCTCCAAGCCCAGCCTGTCGAACGGGAATTGTTATCCGGCGATTGCCCTGCCGTGGGGCATGAATTTCTGGACACCCCAAACGGGAAAGATCGGAGACGGGTGGGGATATGTGTACACCGCGGACAAGATCAGAGGCTTTAAGCAAACGCACCAACCCAGCCCGTGGATCAACGACTACGGGCAATTTGCGATCATGCCCGTGACAGGGAAGCTGGTGTTCGATCAGGACCACAGGGCAAGTTGGTTTTCGCATAAGGCCGAGGTATCCAGGCCTTATTATTACAGCGTGTACCTGGCGGATGCGGATGTGACGACCGAAATCACGCCGACGGAAAGGGCGGCACAATTCCGCATGACCTTTCCTCAAACAGACAGCAGCTTCATCGTGATCGATGCCTTCGACAGGGGATCGTACATCAAGGTAATGCCGGAGCAGCGAAAGATCGTGGGGTATACGACGAGGAACAGCGGAGGCGTGCCCGGTAACTTCAAAGATTATTTCGTCATTTACGTTGATCGGCCCTTCACCTTCTCGGCGACCTGGCACGATTCGACATTGGCTAAGGATACGCTGGAATATGCGTCGGGTCACGTGGGCGCGATCCTCGGATTCAAGACCCAAAGGGGTGAAAAAATTGGCCTCAAAGTGGCTTCTTCCTTCATAAGCCCGGAACAAGCGGAACTAAACCTGAAAAGGGAAATCGGCAACGATGACTTCGCCGCCACCGAAAGGAAAGCAAAGGCTGCATGGAATGAGGCGCTGGGAAAAGTGGAAGTGGAGGGAGGAACGGAGGACCAAACTAAAACTTTCTATTCCTGCCTCTACCGGGTGTTGTTGTTTCCCAGGAAGTTCTACGAGATTGACGCCAATGGCGCCGTGGTCCATTACAGTCCTTACAACGGACAGGTGCTGCCGGGATATATGTATACCGATAACGGTTTTTGGGATACTTTCCGCGGTGTATTTCCTTTCTTTACCCTGGTATATCCCACCCACGATGCGCATATCCTGGAGGGGCTGGCCAATGCTTATAAAGAAAGCGGCTGGCTGCCCGAGTGGCAAAGTCCGGGTCATCGCGATTGCATGGTGGGTTCGCATTCCGCCTCCATCATATCCGATGCCTACCTCAAAGGTATCCGCGGGTACGATATTCAAACACTTTACCAGGGCATCCTGAAGAACAGTGAAAATGAAGGGCCGCTGAGTTCGGTCGGGCGTCTGGGGGTCAAGTATTACAACACCCTCGGGTACATCCCCTATAACGATACGATTCCCGAAAATACGGCACGCACGCTTGAATACGCCTATGATGATTTCACCATCTCGAGGCTGGCAAAGGCCCTGGGCCGGCCCCAGGAGGAGGTGGAACGTTTTGAAAAGCGCAGCCTGAATTACCGCAATGTTTTCGATCCTGAAACCAAGATGATGCGGGGGCGGAATAAGGACGGGTCTTTCCAAAGCCCTTTCAGCCCTTACAAATGGGGAGATGCATTTACGGAGGGCAACAGTTGGCACTGGACCTGGTGCGTCTTTCAGGATATAAACGGCCTGGCAAACCTCATGGGGGGGCGCATCCAATTTGGTAAAATGCTCGATTCGGTCTTCAAACTTCCCCCCGATTTCGACGATTCCTATTACCATTTTACGATCCACGAAATCCGTGAGATGCAGATCGTGGCGATGGGTCAATATGCGCACGGAAACGAGCCCATCCAGCACATGCTTTACCTCTACAATTTCGCGGGAGAGCCCTGGAAAGGGGAACGCTGGATCCGGGAAACCATGAACAAATTGTATATGGCCACCCCGGATGGTTTTTGCGGGGATGAAGACAACGGACAGACGTCGGCGTGGTATGTTTGGTCGGCTATTGGGATGTATCCGGTATGCCCGGGAACCCCCCAATACGTGATCGGTGCGCCCCTGTTCCGGAAGGTCACCCTTCACCTGGAAAATGGGGAAAATGTGGTTATAGAGGCTCCCGCAAACAGTGACGAGAAATTATATGTAAATAAAATTACATTTAACGGGCAGCCTTATACGAAAGAATATTTTGATCACTTTGACCTGTCAAGAGGGGCGATCATCCGTTTCGACATGCAGGCCACGCCGAATAAGACCCGGGTCGGAAGTGAGGCGGACAGGCCCTTTTCGCTGAGTGCGGCCCGGTAGGGGCCAAAAAAAATCCTCCGAAAGGAGGATTTAAGCTTTTTGTTTCGCTGACGCCAGTCGTACTATCTATCGTATCTTCCGCCGCCGCCGCCGTAGCCGCCGGAATTGTTATTCCTGCGGTATCCGCCGCCGCCGCCGCCGCCGTAGCCGCCGCCACCACCGGAATTACCCCTCTTGAAGGAGTTGTTCTGCGGGCGCGGAAAGGATTCTTTGACAACGATTTTACGACCCTGAAGTTCCGTATCGTTTAATTCAGCAATTGCAGTCTGTCCTGCATTTTCATCTTCCATTTCAACAAATCCAAAGCCTCTGCTACGGCCAGTTTCCCTATCCGTAACAATTTTTACGGAGGTCACCGCTCCGAACGGTTGAAAAACATTTTTCAGATCTTCCTCAGAAATGCTCCAGGAGAGATTCGCAACATAAAGGTTCATTGTTCTAGAAATTTAAGTAAAGACAACTTAGCACATAATAAAGTTAGTAGAAATCGCGGAAAAGCCTATATTTTTTTTACTCCGCAACCACCTCAAATTCCAATTCGGTTTCCTTCCCGCCCCCGAAATCGATCCTGGCCTTATAGGTTCCTAACTCCTTCACTTCGTCAAGGATATGGATCCTGCGGCGGTCGATGTCGTACCCCCTTTCTTCCCGGATGGCCTTGGCCAACTGGACGGAGGTGACGGAGCCGAATATCTTCCCGGAGGTGCCCGTCTTGGCACTGATCTTCAGGGGGGAAGCCTTGAGCACTTCCACGACCTTATTGATCTCGGCCAGCATCTTTTCTTCCCGCTTTTTCTTCTGCTTTTGGCGCTCTTCCAGCATTTTCAAATTGCTGGGATTTGCCTCGACGGCGAACTTTTGGGGAATGAGGAAATTACGGGCGTACCCGCTTTTTACGGTCACCAACTCGTTGACGCCCCCCAGGTTATTTACATCTTTAATTAAAATGACTTGCATGACGTTACTTTAAAAGATCAGTTACATAAGGCAACATAGCCATTTCCCGGGCTTTTTTCACCGCGTCGGAAACCTTCCGTTGGTACTTCAGGGAGTTACCGGTGATGCGCCTGGGGAGGAGCTTTCCTTGTTCATTGAGGAACTTTTTCAGGAACTCGGTGTCCTTGTAGTCCACGTACTTGATGCCGTACCTTTTGAACCGGCAGTACTTTTTCTGACGCTTCTCGGTTTTGATGGCCGTCAGATACTTGATTTCATTGCTTTTTGCCATGCTTAAGCCTCCACTTCTTTAGGGGTGGAAAATGCGCCGTTCCTTCTTTTTTCGTTGTGTTCGACGGCGTACTTATCGAGCTTGATGATCAGGTGACGCATGCTCTGCTCGTCACGCAGGAGCTGAATTTTCAGCTTCTCATTGAAGTCGGATGGCGCTTTAAATTCGGTGACCCAGTAAAGACCGGTGGTCTTTTTCTTGATCGGAAACGCCAGCGATCTTAGTCCCCAGGGGTTTTCAGAAACCACCTCGCCGCCGTTCTCAGTAACGAGCGTCGTGTACTTTTTCTGGACGGCTTTGAATTCGTCATCAGAAAGCACAGGGGTGAAGATCACCATCAATTCGTAATTCTGCATAATTAATGTGATTGGGGCTGCAAAGGTAGCAAATTCCCACACAAATACCTACAGGATGGCAATTTTTTGGGGGTGAGACCCGCGCTCATCCACAATGTCCAAAAAGTACAACCCGGTGGGTACCCCTGATATGTCCATATCCACGCTTTGCTCTGCGGACGTTAATGACCACTCCTCGCGTTTCAAGGCAGTTCCTTCGGGGGTCAGCAACAATAGCGACAGGTGGTGGTTTTTCGGCGCCAGCAGAGAAAGATGGACCTGGCCTCGCACAGGGTTGGGATGGACCAGATACCACATGGATTGGGTCACGGTAACGGGCTCTACCACGGAAACCTGGGGGGTATCCCCGGCCGCCATGTGTTCCAGGCGGTAATAGCTGACCCCATTGAGGGGCAGGGAATCCTGGTAGGCATACAATTGTGCCAGTTTGCCAGGGATCGTGGGCACGGATCCAATCACTGACCACGTCTGACCGTCGGTGGACCTTTCTATACTGAAAGAGCCGAGAAGGCCATCCGTGCCGATGCTCCAGTTCAAGTCGACCAGGGGCCCCGAGGCTTCGGCCTTGAAAGTCAGCCAGGTAATGGCCAACGGCACGTTCATGGGTTCTACGCGGGGGACGTCGCTACCGGAAGGCACCGAAACCTGGGCGCTGATTACACTATAAAATAATAGTTGGGGAATGGCCGTGATGCATACACGGCGTGTACGGAAGAACAATTTGTGGCAAAACATAGGTACAGATTTAGTAGTTTCTACTACAAGAGGGGCACAAAAACTGAGCCAAACGGGGCTTGTCATCCTGTCAGGGTGTCAGCAATGGCATCCTGTTTGTCGGTAGTCACCAAAATCGAATTCGACCATGCAAAAAGGCAGCATCCGCGTACAAACGGAAAACATCTTCCCTATCATTAAAAAGTTTTTGTACAGTGACCACGATATATTTCTGCGCGAATTGGTCAGCAACGCGGTGGACGCCACCCAAAAGCTGAAAACGCTTTCCTCCCTCGGGGAGGTCAAGGGCGACCTGGGTGACCTGCGCATAGACGTTGTCCTCGATCCCGAAAAGAAAACCCTCACCCTGTCAGATAAGGGGGTTGGCATGACTGCCGGGGAAGTGGACAAATACCTGAACCAGGTTGCTTTCTCTGGAGCAGAAGAGTTCCTGAGCAAATACAAGGGGCAGGATGAAGCGAACATCATCGGCCATTTCGGCCTGGGATTTTACAGTGCTTTCATGGTCAGCGACCAGGTCATCGTAAGGACCAAAAGCTATCTGGAAGACGCCGGGGGGGTACAATGGATTTGCGACGGCAGCCCCGAGTATTCCCTTGAAACGGCCACCGATAAGGAAGAGCGTGGGACGGATGTGATCCTGCACCTCAACGAAGAGAGTCTGGAATTCCTGGAACCCGATCGAATCCGCCGGATCCTGGAGCGTTTTTGCCGTTTCCTTCCCGTGCCCATCTGGTTCGAGGGCAAGCAAATCAACAATACCAATCCCACCTGGACCAAAAAGCCTTCGGAACTGACCCCGGAGGACTACCGTCAATTCTATAAGGAGCTTTATCCCTACAACGAACCGCCCCTGTTCTGGATCCACCTGAACGTAGACTACCCCTTTCACCTGACGGGTATCCTGTACTTCCCCAAGATCCAACATAGCTATGAGGTCCAGAAAGATAAGATTCAATTGTACAGCAACCAGGTCTTTGTCACCGATGAAGTAAAGGACATCGTCCCCGAGTTCATGATGCTCCTGCATGGCGTAATCGACTCCCCGGATATTCCCCTGAACGTGAGTCGCAGCTACCTGCAGGGAGACCCCAACGTGCGTAAGATCAATTCCTACATCACCAGGAAGGTGGCCGACCGGCTGGGTGAACTGTTCCGGACGGACCGGAAGGAATACGAATCGAAATGGGATTCCATCGGGTTGTTCGTCAAGTACGGAATGATGACGGACGAGAAATTCCTGGAAAAATCTCAGGAATACCTGATCATGGAAGATTCCAGGGGAGGCACCTTTTATACCCTGGAAGAATACAAGCAGCAGACCGAAGCCCTGCAAAAAAACAAGGCGGGAAAAAACGTCATCCTCTACACGACCGATCCCATCCACCAGGACGCTTTTATCCAGGCCGCCCGGGTCAAGGGATTCATTGTCGTCAAATTGGAAACCCTGGTGGACGCAGCCTTCATCAACAATATGGAAATGAAGTGGGAGAATGTGCAGTTCACACGCGTGGACGCCGATATTGTGGATAACCTGATCGACCCCCAGGATCACACCGAAAGTTTGCTTTCTAAAGACCAGGAGACCCAGTTGAAAGAATGGTTCGCGGGGCAATTGCCCGATTCCCACATCACCGTAGACATCCGGGGACTCAGCCCCGAAACCCCACCCGTAGTGGCTACACGTCCCGAATTTATGCGCAGGATGAAGGATATGGCCGCGGTCAACGGAGGCGGAATGAGCAGTTTTTATGCCAAGATGCCCGATGAAGTCACCCTGACCGTGAATGGGAACCACCCCATTTTCCAAAAAATATTGGACGATAAGAACGAAGATCACCGGGGGAAGGAACTCAGGAACCTGGCTGACCTGGCCTTACTGTCCCAGGGCCTCCTCAAGGGAA
The DNA here is from genome assembly GCA_964544695.1 of uncultured Chitinophagaceae bacterium. GTDB lineage: Bacteria > Bacteroidota > Bacteroidia > Chitinophagales > Chitinophagaceae > Dinghuibacter. The sequence goes on along the minus strand of CAZJDB010000101.1, from coordinate 3,425 downwards.
ATGACCTGACGGCCTTTATTAACCGAAGTGTGGAATTGATGAGCGGGGAAAAGAAAAGCCGGATCATCCTGGAGCCTTGAACTTCGCGGCCTTCGGCCCGCGCTTCCGCGCCGTCAGTGCCGTAACGCCTGGCGCACAAGCTCTCTTTTTTGGCGGGAAATCGGAATAAGCGCCCCATCCTCCATTAGGAGGCAACCCCCATCCTCCTTGACCCAGCTCCGGATGAATTTCCGGTTGACCAGGTGAGATTGATGGCAGCGGAGGAATCCATATTCCCCGAGGAGTTCTTCGTATTCGAATATGGGCCTTGAGACCACCCATTTTTCATTTCCTGAAAGAAAAAAGTGGGTGTAGTTATTGGAGGCTTCGCAGCGGACGATCTGGGCCGGATGGACGAAGCGCGTTTCCCTGGAGCCGGGCAGCGCTATACGGTGCTCTTCCTTTTCCTGACGGTGTTTCAACAGCGAAAGCAGATTTTCAAGTTGCCCGTTCTTCTGACGAAGGTTCTGGCGTTCCAGAGCTTTGGCCACGGCTTCCCGAAGTTCGCGGATGTCGATGGGTTTGAGGATATAGTCCAGTGCGGAGAACTTGACAGCCTGGATTCCGTATTGGTTGAAGGCGGTGACGAAAATAACGTCGAAGTCGGGAGCCGGGATGCTGCGTAACAGGTCGAAACCCGTTTGTCCGGGCATTGAAATATCCAGGAATACCAGGTCGGGTTTTTCGGAGAGGATCAACTCCCTGGCGGATGAAACGTCATAAGTGCTACCAGCCACCACCACCTGGGGACAATGTTTACCCAGGAGCTGGACCAGGTTCGCTACGTTATTGGGTTCGTCGTCCACGATGACGGCCCGGATCAAATCAACCATTTGACAAATGTAAAGGTAAGCGTACTGCCCTCACGGCTTAGGTGGATGGGGTTCTGGGGATTCAGGCGGTTCAGCAGAAGGATGCGGTCTTCGGTCAGGCGCAATCCGTGACCCGTCCCCAGCGAGACAAACCCGGGTCCATTGTCCTGGATGGTTATCAATAAATCGGGCGAACGGGCAAACGCCGAAACGCGAATCAGGCCCTCTTCCCGGAGACCCGATACGCCGTGCCGAACGGCATTTTCAATAATTGGTTGCAAGAGGAGGCGGGGAATTTCGATGGCATTCGGGTTCAGTCCCGGTTCCACCCGCACCGAATATTGGAAATGAAAGCGAAGCTGTTCAAGGTTGAGGTAGGTTTCCATGGAATCCAGTTCGGCCCCCAGGCGATTGTTGAGGTGTTCCTGGTCCTCGAGGGTATTGCGCATCATGACACTGAAAGCAGAGAGGTAGGCATTGGCTCCATCTATATCCCCCGTATTGATCAGGCCCTGGATCGAGGTCAGGGCGTTGAAGATGAAATGGGGGTTGAGCTGGGCCTGAACCGAACGGAGTGCCTGCGTGGCCACGGACATCTGACTTCGTTTACGATTGCGGTAATTGATAAAGGCGAGGAGCGCCAGGGCCACCGGCACGCCAACCCCGAGTGTGACCTTGAACCAGGTTGTATCCCACCAGTATGGAGCTATGACAACGGTATAATGATCGACCGTTTCAGGCTGGAAGGAATAGCGAAGCGACAAATCGTAAGCCGTTGCGTGAGCGGCGTGAAAAGGATAGGCGGACGTATCCCCGGGGAACGTCCGCCAAACCGTATCTTTTCCACCTACCGCCTGGAACAGGTATTCGATGTCGGAGAGGTTGACACCCTTGATGGGTAGAACCTTCAGCGTGAAGTCACGCTCTCCGGGGCCAAGCCTGAAGTTTTTTTTTCCAAGGGAGGAATGAGGACGCCGGACGTTTCCCCCGTCACCCGGATGGCCGATGCCTGAGGTGTAGCCGCTGTGCGGGTAATGTTATACCTATCGATCATCCAGTTCTGCCGGCTTTCCTTGACTTCGATGAGCAGTTGGTCGTGAAGGCCAAGGGTGGTATCGCAAATGAGGTAAGCATAACCGTAGGAAAGGTTGGTGAACATTTCATGGTATTTACCCCGCATACGACTGGAATCGACACCCTTGCAAAACACCGAAGGCAGGTCGTCTAATTTCTTCCAATCGTACAGGATATTCCCGTTCAGTGTAAGGCGAATGTAATACGTGACATTTACTGCTGCCCCGACATGTTTTCCAAACGCGAATCCCATGGCATGGGGCCATTTGCCCGCAAAAAAATCGATGGAGTCCTTCAGCCAACCAGCCGAATCGGTGGGCGTAATACTCCCCTTGGCATCAGAATCCGTTTGCATATACAAATCCTTCATAAAGTAGATGCGCGTCTTCGGCCCTCCCAGGGAAATGGCTGAATAGGGGGTAAACGTAGTGGTATCCGGCATGTCGACGTGGAAGTTGCTGTGGACGGAATCCACGAAGTGATTGTCCTGAACCCATAGGCCGGAGACCCAACCGTGGATGTAGGCGCTCCCATCTTGCAGGATAAGGGGCATCCGGTTGAATCGGTACCATTCAGGATATAGCTTCTTGTATTCCTCAGCTGCTTTCTTATCCTCCTCGATCTTAGCGGGAGTGCGATTTGGGGTCTGTGCATGGGCCACGTACCCAAGAAGGAGCAATAATAAAACGAATGTTTTTCGCATGGGCATTGTTTTACCCCAAATTATCCCGGCCGCCCGGCCAGGAAAAGGCTATATGAGTATCCGGGGGTAAATTATGTGAATCAGACCGAATGTCGCAGGTCAACCACCTTCAGTTGCAGGTTCTTTTCCCCGTTCCATTCATTTTCGTCCAGGGTGAATACCACGTCCACCTTGGACGAGCCCTGCAGCAAGGGGAATTTCCCTGCCATGTTGAAACCGATCCCCGTGAATACGGTGTCCCCCTGGCGCAACACAAAACGGATATGTTCCTCCTTGACGATCCTGCTGTACCCGGTATCCACCACCCGGGTAACCAGGAACAGCGGACGCATGTTCTCGGGACCGAAGGGTTCCATTTGACGCAAGACATTGTAAAAAGAGGGCAGCAAATCTGAAAAGCGCACTTCCACGTCTATGCCGAGTTGGGGGACCAGCATATCATCCGTGATGGAACCGGCCACCACGGATTCGAAACGGTCCGAGAAGGCCTGGAAATTTTCCGGGGCCATGGTCAGACCGGCCGCATAGAAGTGCCCCCCGTAGCCGATGAGCAGGTCTTTGCAGCGATGAACGGCTTCGTAAACATTGAACCCGCTTACGCTCCGGGCTGAACCCGCTATGACCCCTCCGGATTCGGTCAGGACGATGGTAGGACGGTAATAGCGTTCGATGAGGCGGGAGGCCACGATCCCCACCACCCCCTTATGCCAGTGCGGCTGGAACAAGACGGTGGACTTTCGGTCCCGCATGCCTAAATCCGATTCGATCAGGGAAAGGGCTTCCTGGGTGATGCTCAG
>CAZJDB010000100.1:0-17429 GCA_964544695.1 uncultured Chitinophagaceae bacterium | reverse complement strand
TCTGATCACCCTTGCCACCTTCGGGATGCCAAAAGACAGCACCGTCCTGACCTATGACGGGTCGGTGCTTCGGCTCCCGGGTGCAGACCTGCCCATTGGCATCCTCACGATCTCCCCCGATGGAACCCAAACGAAGACCCTGGGTTACCTGGGCGGTGACGAGCTTTGGAGCGATTTTGACGTCAAAGTGCAGGGAGCCCGTTTTACCTTAGGTCATATCCTGTTCCCGCACAGTTCCAGGGATAAGAAAGGCGATTCCATTACCGTCAGCGTATATAGGCAACGGGGCTTATTGCTTACGCAGAAAATCCCTTACGACTATGTAGACAGCATCCGGGTGAGGACCCGCAGGCCCGTCATCAAAGCTCCGGGCGGAGATGTTCCCTTTTACATCCGGATCTGGTATGACCATAAGATATTCATGAACGTTTCCATGGACCGGCACCACCAAATCCCGGGCATTAAACTGGCTTTTTCAGGCGGTCACCTAAATACTACACCAGGCCGACTGGAAATCGATCCGAACACCAGGGACAAAGCAGGTATAGTGGCAATCCTTACGTCTAATCCCTCTATCCGTGACTCGCTGACCATTCCGCTGGATTACAGGAAAGACTATGTTTGCGACATTCCGTCCTCACGCGATGGGCACAACCTGGACCTCCGGGTCGATATGGCTAACGACAGTCTTTTATCGGTCGACGTCCTGGATGAAACCTCCAAAAAGAATTACCCATACCTGGTGAACATCCGGGGCAGTTCTTTGGAGGTGACAACCAGGGCCGCGAATGCCCGGAAAAATCACTTATCAACGTTTGGGAAATCCATAAAAAGATCGATTAACTTTGGGTATGCATTGGTCCCATTTCATAGGAACGCTTATCGATGTCGGCGATAAATATTATATCGTCGGGGGCATCTTCTTTTTGATCTTCTACGTGGCCTTACGCAAAAGGAAGACGTGGAAAAAGATACAGCGCAAATTTCCGGGGAGCAAGGACTATTGGCGTGAAATCGGATGGTCCTCCCTGGCCATCCTCATTTTCGCGATGCCCCCCATGATCATCCTTCAAAGCGATGCGATCCGCCCCCACTCCACCTTTTACAAAGACATTGCGCAACACGGCTGGGTCTGGTTTTTTGCCGCTTTCCCCCTGATGATCGTCATCCATGACGCCTATTTCTATTGGATGCACCGGATGATCCACCACCCGAAGCTCTTCAGGATGATCCACCTGGTCCACCACAAATCCACGAACCCCTCCCCCTGGGCGGCGTACGCGTTTCATCCCCTGGAGGCCGTCCTGGAGTCCCTGGTTTTCGTCATCTTCCTTTTCACCATCCCCATTACCGCCTGGCACCTCTTTATCTTTTTCCTCGTCAGCCTGACCTATAACGTCTACGGTCACCTGGGATTTGAATTGTACCCCGCGGGGTTCCAAAAACACTGGCTGGGCAAATGGATCAACACCTCGGTCAGCCACAACATGCACCACCATTTTTTCAAAGGCAATTACGGCCTTTATTTCCTCTATTGGGACCGCTGGATGGGAACCCTGAGGCGGGACTACGACAAGGCCTTCGAGGAAGTCACTACCCGAATAAAAGATACGCATGTCGAAATACCTTCTCCTGATCCTGTCCCTGTGGACGTGGCGTACTAACGCCCAGGTAAAATCCGACGACGTCACGGGCACCTGGCTGACGCACGGAGACAAGCCCGCCAGAGTCAATATCTTCCGTGCTACGGATAACAAATACTACGGCAAGATCGTTTGGCTGCAAATCCCCGTCATGGACGGCAAACCCGCCTACGACAAGTTCAACCCCGACACGGCCAAACGCAGCCGCCCCCTTATGGGCTTGCAACTCCTCCGGGCCTTTAAATTCGACACCGACGATTGGACCGACGGCTATATTTATGACCCCGAAAGCGGGAAGACGTATAGTTGCACGATGTCACTGAAAGACCCCAATACCCTGAAGGTGCGCGGCTACATAGGAATATCCCTGATCGGCCGCACCGAAATCTGGACGCGCACCCAATAGCGGCATGGCCACCCCCGCCGGGGAGGTTCACTCAGTCCGCAAACTCTTCACCGGGTTCATCAACGCCGCGCGGACCGTCTGGAAGCTGATGGTTGAAAACGCCACGACCAAAGTGCCAACGCCCGCCAACCCAAAGATCCACCAGGACAACGAGGTCCGGTATGCGAAGTCCTGAAGCCACCCATGCATTGCCCACCAGGCCACCGGAACGGCAATGCATAAGGCGATCAGCACTAGCCGCAGGAAACTCCGCGTAAGCAGGTAGAGTATCGACCCCGTGCTCGCGCCCAACACCTTCCGGATGCCCACCTCTCGCGTCCGTTGATACGTGGCATACGTCGCCAGTCCGAAGAGGCCGATGCAGGCGATAAAAATAGCCAGCATGGAAAAGACCGTGAAAATCCTGCGGGAAGTAGTCTCCACTTTATATTGGTCGGCCAAATCCTGGTCCAGGAAGCTGTACCGCATGGGATATTTGGCATCGAACCCTTTCCATATGCTTTGGATTTGGGCCAGGGCGTTCTCAAGGTGATTTCCCTCCACCCGTATACCCAGGTTGTAGCCCCCGAAGCGGCTCCTGTTGGCGATCACCAGGGGCGCGATGGACCGGTGAAGGGATTGGAAATGGAAATCATCCACCACCCCGATCACCGTATACACCGTTTGGGTTTTTCCTCCGGGTGGATTGAAAAAGGTTTCCGTACTGGTAATCCTGGCGCCGATGGGGTTTTTCAGCCCGAAATCGCGGACGGCGGATTGGTTCAGGACCAGGGCGAATGAATCCGTAGGGAAAGCGGGGTCGAAGAATCTCCCCTCTCTCAGGTGAAGTCCTAGCAGGTTGGCGTACTGGTCATCCGCATACAAGGTCTCCTGTGTCCTCGATACCCGGGTCCCCACTATCTGCATGGCGCAACTGGCCAGAGGTTCCTGTCCGGGCAGGTCGCTGCACAGGCTGACGGTATGTACCCCCGGGATGGTACCCACCTCCTGGACGAAGGCATTTGCGTGCTCGCCTGCTTTCCAAATCTGTTTAACGGTAATGATGTGGTCCTTCCGGAATCCGAGGCGATCCTCCAGGACGTAGCCCATTTGCCGGTTGATGACGAGGGTGCATATGATCAGGATGATGGATACCGAAAATTGAAAGACGACCAGGCCGTTCCGGAGCGCGAGCCCGCGACGGCTGGATTTCAGGCGCCCTTTCAGTACGGTGATCGGCTGGAAACCACTCAGGACGAGGGCTGGGTATAATCCCGCCAACGCCCCCACAAAAAGCCCCATACCAATTACGATCCCCAGTCGCTCCGGCCTCAGCAGCCAGGTCACATTCAGCGATTCTCCCGTGATTCGATTCAACACAGGTACCAGGAGCACGTAGATCACCACACCCAGCAGGGTACTCAAAAAACCCAGGAACACCGATTCGGATAAGAATTGCCCGATGAGGGTCTTCCTGTCCGAACCGAAAACTTTCCGCACGCCCACTTCTCTCGCCCTGTCCAGGGAAAGGGCCGTGGACAGGTTGACGAAGTTGATACAAGCCAGAAACAGGATGAAGGCCGCCACCAGGCTGAACAAGGTGACGATGCGTAGACTTCCGGTGGGCTTCAGCTCGTCTTCCAATTCTGAAGTCAGGTGGATGTCAGGAAGGGGTTGCAAAAAATACCGGTATCCGTTCCCCTCATGCACAAATTGTTCGTAAGATTCCCCAAAGCCTTGCTGGATGGATCCGGCCACATATTTCGTAACGATTTGGGGAAGCTTGGACTCCAGGACCCGGGCCGAGGTACCGTTTTTCAGCAGGAGATAAGTATAGGTATAGAGGTCATAATAATCGGGGTCGGGGTCAAACGTTGCATTCATCATGGACAACAGCATGTCGAAGGTCATATGCGACTTTTCGGGCCAATCCCGGACCACGCTGCCCACGAGGAGTTTCCGGCCACCGTCCTGTACAATGGTTTTTCCCAGGGCCACCTCCGCCGAACCGAAATAGCGGATGGCCGTTTTTTCGGTCAGGACTACCGTATTGGGCTTGGACAAAGCCTCATGGACATCTCCCTGGAGTACCTCCACTGAAAACACACGGAAGAAATTGGAATCGACCTCCAGGACGTGCGTTTCCTCGAAGGTTTTGTCACCGGCGGTCATCAACAATCCCCCCTGCGCCACATTCATCAGGCGCGTATACGCCCGGACCTCGGGGAAATCCTGCTGGACTACCTTCCCTATGGAAGGGGGAATGGAACCAAAGAAAGTCGAACGACCGGGATATTTGCGTTCCAGGGCCAGCCGGTAAATCCGGTCCCCCTTTTCATGGAAGGTATCATAGCCGAGCTCGTTTTGGATATACAGCACCAGGAGCATGCAAACCGCCATCCCCGTGGCCAGCCCCAGGAGGTTGATGATGGCATAGGATTTTCGCTTGCGGAGGTTGCGCCAAAGGACGGTGAGGTAGGTCTTGAACATGCATAGAAGGTACACCCTAACGGTCTACCCCCCTGCTAAATTATTGTTACCAATTAAACCAATTCATTTTTTTAACTATCTAAAAAAAAATCCCTAATTTGGTCACTACTAAATCTAAGACCCATTATGAAAAAAGTAACATTTCTCTTTGCCATCTGCATGTTGGCCTCCGTAATGTCCTTTGCCCAAGTCCGCATTAGCATGGATGTGATTGTCGGGAACCGCCCTCCGGCTCCAAATGAGCGTCAGCTCATGGATCGCGAGGAGCACGCTCATCCCAATATCGCCCGCGCGATGCACGACATCGAAAAATCCATGCAGGCATTGCATGACGCCCCGGATGATTTCGGTGGCCACAAAGGACAAGCAGAGTCCGACCTGAAGGCGGCGTACATTTCCCTGCGTAAGGCGCTGTACTTCCGACTTTACCAGGACACGCACTAGTCTTGAAAACTTGTCTTTAACTCACTAATGATAACAAGAATGCCCGCCCCAAAAGCGGGCATTTTTCTATCCCCTCCAGGTCACTTCATCCCTGGGGACGAAAAAGCTTTTTATGCAATTGGGATTTCGAATACAGATTTGGATATGGTTTTTTTCGTGGAAACCAGCGCCGGGGTATAATTCTTCGCCCTCGACAAATAGGCTGCGTACCGAATCAAAGGGTTTAAGTTGGATTGAGCCAACACCCAGCCAGTCGTACCCGTTTATGCTGGGTTTTAGTATGGCCCTCCCCGAAACAATATTATCTCTGACAGATTGCTCACAACCATGAAAACCGAATAAGAGGCCAGGTCTTGACGAATACATAAAAAAGCTATTTGGGTTTTGGTTTGGTGGATCCATTTGTTCCTTTTGGAACAAAGAGATGGGCAACACCCATATCCTTAAGGAATTTCCTCGCCGCCTCCTTCGAGGAAGCGAGCTCCCTGCCCTGCTTTTTGAGGGCCTTTACAATTGTGTCGTAATATTTCTTATCCATAGCAAGACAAAAATACCATTCCCATTTATATCATAGCTTTCAAAGGCTCAGGAACTACCTTACCTTATGTAAGTAAATTAGCGCTAACTATGTTTCCATATAATATTCAAAATTTGGCTATAGGCACGTACCTTAACACCATGAAGACGTTGATTTTCTGCCTTTTGAGTATCTCAGCGACGGCCCAGTCAGTGAAATCGCCGGATGGTCAAATGACCTTTGCCTATGACAAGACCGGCTATAGGGTATCTTATAAAGGGACAACCCTCATCGAGCATTCCACTTTAACTCTTGCCGCGCAGGACGGCCCCTTTGCACTGCAACCCGGAAAAGCAACCTACCGGGATGGCACCGACGACTATACGTTACCGGTAGGAAAAACGAGCGCTGTGCACGACCGCTACCGCGAAATGACGCTACCCCTTGGACCCGTCGCCCTGATCGTCCGTGTCTTCAACGACGGCGTGGCCTTCCGCTATACCCTGCCGGGCAACCTTGTCCTCACGGATGAATTCACCCAATTCCACACGACGGGCGATCCCGATGTCCTCGCACCACTGGTGCCGAATTTCACCACCTCCCACGAACATCGATATACAAAAACAACACTTATAGAACTGAAACAGGATACGCTAATGGATCTCCCTATCCTCCTGACCTTTCAACAAAAAAAAATCTACATGGCCATCACGGAAGCCGACCTCGTGGATTACGCGGGCATGTACCTCATAAAACACAAAGACATCCTGACAAGCCGGCTTTCCCCCCTACCCAACCAAACCAATATAAAAGTCAAACGAATCGCGGCGGGCGAATCGCCCTGGCGCGTCCTGCTGATCAGCGACCGACCCGGCGCCTTACTGGAATCGAATATCATAACCGATCTCAACGAGCCCTGCGCGATTGACGATGTATCCTGGCTACACCCCGGCAAAACCGATTTCCATTGGTGGAACGGGGATATCGTACCCGACACGAATATTTCCCCGGGGATCAACTTCGAGACCAACCGCTACTACATCGATTTTTGCGCGCGCAACCATATCCAATACCACAGTGTCATCGGCTTTGGGGGAACGGCATGGTATACGAATGACGGAGACAGTTATATGCCCGGTCCGCATACCGATGTGACCAAACCCGTCGCCAGCCTGGACATGAAACAAATCTGCGACTACGCGCACAGCAAAGGGGTAGGTATCCGTGTTTGGGTGCATTGGGCAGCCCTTTACCCCAAAATCGACAGCGCCTTCGCCGAATGGGAAAGGTGGGGCATTCAAGGCATGATGGTCGACTTCATGGACCGCGACGACCAGGAAATGGTGAATATCCAAAGGGAAATCCTGGTCAAAGCGGCGGCTCACCACCTGCACATTCAATTTCACGGCGCCTTCAAGCCCACGGGGTGGGCCCGCACTTATCCAAACGAGTTCACGCGCGAAGGGACCCTCAATTACGAAAACGACAAATGGGGCGATCCCATTACGCCCGATGACGATTTGAATGTGGTATGGACGCGGCTGCTCGCGGGCTCTACGGATTACCACCTGGGAGGCTTCCGGGCCGTGACGCCGGCGCAGTACCGCGAGCACTTCACGCATCCCCTGGTACTGGGTACGCGCTGCCATATGCTCGCCATGTATGTCGTCCTGGAAAATGAAATCGGGATGGTGTGCGACAATCCCGAGGCTTACGAAGGCCAACCCGGATTTGAATTCATAAAAGAGGTCCCTGTGACCTGGGACGAAACCAGGGTTCCCGCGGGCGCGCCCGGGCAAGGGGTCGCGGTCGCTCGGCGAAGCGGCGATACGTGGTATGTCGGCGTACTCGGGACCAACAACGGGGGCGACATGCAGGTGCCCCTCACCTTCCTGACCAACGAAAAATATGACGCTACCATGTACCGCGACGCCGACGACGATCCGAACCACTTAAACAAAGAAACGCACCCGATCACCAAAACCGACACACTAACGATACACATGTCCCCCGGCGGCGGAGCCGCGATAATCATCCATCCGACCGGCCCCGGCGGCGGAGCCGCCGAAAAAACCGCTTCGCCCGCAACCGGTCGATAGCTGTATTGAAAGCGAACACAAGCAAGCAAAAAACAGATTGGATAACAATAAGTTACCCCCTGGCACCCTCTTTGACGATGCAAACCCATGCTGAAGAATTACCTAACGATCACCTGGAGAACCCTCCAAAGACACAGGGCCTATGTTGCCATCAATATCGGCGGACTATCCCTGGGCATCGCCTGCGCCGTGCTCATTTTTACGGTGGTCAGTTTTCACCTGAGCTTCGACACCTTTCACCATGACAAGGACAGGATATACCGCGTAGTCACCGAATTTCACGACGAGGGGATCGATTATTCCCAGGGCGTTCCTTCTCCCCTGGGTAAAGCCTTCCGCAACGACTTTCTCATGGCCGGCAAGGTGGCCAGGACGATCACCGTCAAAGACGCGCTGGTCAGTATGGGGGACAAAAAATTCAAAGAACATAGCGGCATTGCCTATACCGAGCCCGATTTTTTCCGCATCTTCAACTTTCCCCTGCTTCAGGGAAGTCCGGAAGCCCTCAACACACCCGATCACGCCTTGCTGACCGAATCCCTGGCCCGGAAATATTTCGGGAGCCCTGATAGCGCCATAGGCCGCACGTTTCGGGTCAATAACCATGCAGACTTTACGGTGGCGGGTATCCTGAAAGACTTTCCGTCCAATACTGACCGGAAGTGCGGGATTTACCTGTCCTACGACAACCTGAAGGATTTCCGTCCTTACATGAGCGGCGACAGCAGTTGGGGGAGCGTGTTTAGCGGCAGCGAATGCTTCGTCCTGCTAAAACCCGGGGCCACGCGCGCCCAAGGCGATCAGGCGCTTGTGGCGATCCGCAAGAAATATAACCAGGGGCGGGATGTAAACACACAGATATATCGACTTCAGCCCCTGGCCGACATCCATTTCAACGGCGACTTCGATGGTTACCTGGATAAAAAGTATTTGTGGTCCCTTTCCCTGATCGGCCTGTTCATCCTCCTTACCGCCTGCCTGAACTTCATCAACCTGGCCACCGCACAGTCCCTGCAGCGCTCCAGGGAAGTGGGCATCCGCAAGGTCCTGGGTGGTATCCGCTCCCAGCTCTTTTGGCAATTCATTATCGAAACGGCGATGATCACGCTGATCGCCCTGATCCTGGGCTACAGCCTGGCCTACGCCACCCTGCCCCTTCTCAATGACCTGACGCAAACCCAAATGACCGCGGCCCTGTCGCCCCTCCTGGCTGCCACCCTGCTCATAGCCATGACCTTTGCCGCCGGGTTCTATCCCGGCCTGGTGTTGTCGCGCTTCCAACCGGTGTTGGCGCTGAAAAGCAAGCTTTCCCAGCGGCACATCGGAGGCATTTCCCTGAGACGCATCCTGGTGATTTCCCAATTCGCCATTTCTCAAATGCTGATCATCGGAACCCTCGTGGTGGCCGGACAACTCCATTACACCCGGACCAAGGACCTGGGGTTCAACAAAGATGAAATCGTCATGGTCCCACTGCCTTCACCGGACAAGCATCGATTATCTACCCTTGGGCCTCAGCTCCGCGAAATCCCGGGCGTGAAGTCCGTATCTTTTTGCTACAGCACCCCGGCTTCGGGATCCAACTCCACGACCAATCTCCGATTTGGCAGCCGCGCGGAAGACGAGCACTGGGAAGTCAATGTGAAGCCGGCCGACGACAACTACCTGCCCACTTTTCGGCTGACCCTGGTGGCGGGACGTAACTTCTTTCATTCTGACAACGGGAAGGAGTTCGTGGTCAACGAGACCTTTGTCAAAAAATTAGGCCTGAAGGCGCCCGGGGATGTAATCGGGCAAACCTTGAAAGTGGCTGGAAAGGCCGGCCCCATCGTAGGCGTCGTCAAGGACTTCTACAATGAATCCCTGCACAGCGATATAGCTCCGATCGCCATTTGGTCCGATACGGCGCATTGTACCGAGGCAGCGATTAAAACGACGCCCGCAGCCCTCGACGCCATCCAAAAAATCTGGAGAGCAACCTATCCCGAATATGTGTATTCGTACGAATTCCTCGACGACCGCATCGCCCGTTTCTACGAATTGGATGATATGCTCCTCAAGCTCATCGAAGCCTTCGCCCTGATCGCCGTGCTCATCGGTTGCCTCGGCCTCTACGGCCTGGTCTCCTTCATGGCCGCGCGGAAAACCAAGGAAATCGGCATCCGGAAGGTCCTCGGCGCGACCATCCCCAATATCCTTTGGATATTCGGTTGGGAATTCGGGCGCCTGGTCCTGATCTCCTTTTGCCTCGCCGCACCCCCGGCCTGGTGGGCCATGCATCAATACCTCCAGGATTTCAAGTACCGCATCCCCATTGGTCCGGGTATCCTTGGATTGGCGTTGCTGGCATCGATCCTGATCATGGCCATTACGGTAGGATACCGTTCCCTTAGGGCCGCGCTGAGCAACCCTGTGAAGAGCCTGAGGATGGACTAGGCGATCTCCTCCAAATAGGGTATTTTCAAATTATGAAACTTTATTTGCTCACGGCAATGATTTTGCTGGCCGCCTGCGGCAACCCGTCCACTACCCCGCCGAAAGCAGGTACCGACACCCTCCGCGCCGCCGACACCTTCCACCCCCCCGATTTTTTGCTTTCCGCCGATTCCAACGAAACCGACCTGGTCCCTCCGTACGGCCTGAATCACGTGGAATCGCTGATTGCCAAAATCCACCAGGACACCAGCGGCGATTCCGATTTCGACGACCAATATATGGCCCTGGATTCAAACAAATACGCAACCCTGACCATCAGAGAAAAATTCACTTACAACATGCTCCAGAATGAAGCGCACCATCAGAATTGCGACATTATTCCGGAACACACGGACGAGGCACACCGGATCTATGGAGGCTTAAAGGCCACACAAAATGACGAGGACGGATGGAGCGAACGTCAGGCAGCATACTTTAAAAATAACCCGGACAGTGTCATGGTCATGATCCGGGAATGTGTCGCGGAGCAGCATTTCATTGGAAATAATACGATGGACGTCATCAATTACATCGAGGGAAAGGAGCTTATCCCGTTTATTATAGAGGCCTACAAAAACGAGCAGCCACCCAAGGACCATTATATATTGACCCTGCTCCTCTTATTGATGGAAAGTGGCAAATATCCGGAGATGATACATTCAGAATCCCATCAGAAACTTTACGGCGACAACGCAAAGGCCGGGGCGTACCTGGACTACAATAAACCCAACGAAGACCTAATCATACAAAGGGCTACAAAATACTACAATGGGCTGGCTAAGAAATAGCATGATCGCAGCAGCCATGCTGACCAGCGCCGCATCGGCGCAAACAACACCGCCTTACGGTCTGAAGAAAGCAAAGGCGCTTTATACAGAATGGGTCAAGGATGAGGCCAAATACCAGCCAAAGAAAAAGGCATATTATGACCAAAAGCTGGCCGCCTTATCGCTCAGGGAGCAGTTCACCTACCACATGATCGGGCCGGAAGCATTTACCCAGATTTGCAGCATGATTCCAATGCGCGAGAACGCGAGGATACGCATCTATGGAACCCTCAATCCTTACGATTTCGGAATAGAGGGCATGTATGAGGGTTGGAGCGCCCGCCAAAGGGATTTCTTTGAAACCCACCGGGATTCGGTCCTGGCTTGGCTACAGCCTGTCATCGAAAATCAAGGCTTTGTCGGCCTCAATGCCCAACACCTCATCATAGATCTAAAAGGAAAAGAGCTGATTCCCACCTTATTAACAATCTACGATCATCACGGAGACAATGACATCCTGACCACCTGTATGATGCTCATGTACGAATATCCACCCTTCGCAAACTCGGCCGTAAATGATCAATTACAAAAGTCGCAACCAAACGCCTTTTCCAAATACATACCCGCCACCCCCGAAAACATCAAAGCGATCCGCGAACTCGCCACGCAATATGCCAACTCCGTAGAAGTCAAAGCCGGCGCCTACTGGATCGGCAAAGAAGGCAGCCAGCGAAACCCCCTAAGGAAAGTAACCATCAACGCCTTCTACATCGCCAAATACGAAACCACCAACGAAGAGTTCGAGAAATTCGTCACGGCCACCGGCTATAAAACCGACGCCGAAAGGCACCACGACGCCATGGTTTTCGAACCGCCATTAAAAGAATTTCGTTGGATCCAAGACACCACCGCCTACTGGCGCTACCCCAACGGCAAGACCCGGGGCGGAATCGAAAAGAAAATGAACCACCCCGTCACGTGCATCAGTTACAGGGACATCCAGGCCTATTGCACCTGGGCCCACGTCCGCCTGCCCACCCTGGAGGAATGGGAAATCGCTTGCCGGGCGGGCACGAAAACAGATTTTTTCTTCGGAGACGACGAAACCAAGATCGGCCAATACGCCAACGTCTGGCACGGCCACGACCACATGAAGGCCGACTACAGCGACGGTTACATGTATACGTCACCGGTAGGAAGTTTCAAACCCAATCCCTGGGGTCTCTATGACATGTACGGGAACGTATTCGAGTTTTGCAGCGGGCAGGTTTCCCCCACCGAAAGCAAAAGCGTGGCCCATGCCCGGGGCGGATCGTGGTGGTGCAGCGCCAATGCCTGCGATTCCTACAATTCTTATGCCATTGGCCAGGTCAATATTCACGCTTCGTTCAGCAACCAGGGCTTCCGCGTCGTCATTTCTTCACCGGCACCTCCAGGGAAATAGTCACGACATCGCCCACCATCCCGGATTTGCCCAACCCAAAATCATTTCGATTCAAAGTAAACGACCCCTTGAATACCCCACCGGCGCCATTAGCAACAAACGTGAATGGTATCGTAGCCGGCTTCACCACCCCCTTGATCGTCAAATCACCGGAAACCGAATACCCACTGGAGGTCTTTGCAAACTTGTGCGATACAAAGGTGATATCGGGATATTTGGCGACGTTGAACCAAGTTTCTTCATTACACAAATCTTTGTCGCGCTTTCCGTTGCCGGTCTGAATGGTCTTAACGGGAATGCGCGCTTTCATGCTGCCGCCCTCCGGGTCTTTTTCACTGAACTGGACGGTGGCTTCCAGGCCGGAGAGGGTGCCATGCACCGTTCCAAAGGGTCCATGGACACTGAAATTGATCTTGGATGCGGCGGAATCGACGGTCCAGGCTTCGGGGGCTAACAACAGCAAGGCGAATAGGAGATATTTCATAGATCACGATTTTTTGGCAAAGAAATAATGTATGCCGGCATAGAAATCCATACCTGTGAGTTCGTTGACGCGAGTCAGACCGCCCAGGGCGTCCCCGCCAATGAAGAAGTACCAAAAACGGACCGCAACACCGACACGCGGTTGCCAGAAGCCGTAATTGATCAGGGAAACGGGGAGGCTGACCTCCAGCATGGACGTTTCATACCGGGGCGTAACGGCATAGACGTTGGGCCGGTTTCCAAAGCCCTGCACCACACTAAAATTCAGGAAATAATGCTGATACACCTTCCAGTCCGCCTGCAGGCTCAGGGCCGTGGGCAGGCTCATCCTGAAATGGTCCGACTGGAACGAGGCGGTGGAATCGCCACCGTAAAACACGGCGCTCATGGCCTGATTAATCTGTTGATTGCTCTTCAGTCTCGTCGTATACCAATTATCATAGGACCCGGCCACGGTAGCCAGGTGATAAGTTCCTGAATATTTCTTGAAATTGATCGAACCCACATCGAGAAGGGACAGGCCTAACCGGTATTCCTTTCCGTGTACATACGTAAAGCCCAGATCAAAACCCACGCCCTGTCCCTTATTGAGGTCATTCCAGTGATCGAAGTCCGTCTGACCGTAATCCAAAGAAGAATTGGTGACCAGTATGGCATTGGAATCGACACGGTAGTTCAGGTTGGTGTTCTTGGCGTACGCGGCTTCGGCGCCCACGAGGTAATTGAGACTGATGCCCCCTTTCAAGGAATTCTCGCCCTGAGTGTACAGCACCGTAGCATAGTGCACCCCATATTCCATCCAGGCCATCCCGTTCACGCGCGCAGAGTTGTCCTGCCAGTTGGTATTCCATAGGTTCCCGTCCTGGAAATAAGCAAACGCGTTTTCCCCAAGGTTGCCCGTAATATTGCGGACCGTCGCGACAGCACGAGCCGCCATCGTCAGACCGATCTCGTGCTTCTTATGAACCGTTACAAAAAATGACGGCCCGAGGATCGTCGTGGACAGGGCTTCGTCATACTTCTTATTGGGGTTATTGGGGTCCCAGCGCGTGCCGAACAGTTCCTCGTTCAGACTCCCCTTGATAATGTGCCCAAAACCAAAGAACCGAAGATTCTTAACAGGCGCATACAGGAAGTTACCCGCGAAAAAGGCGTCCCCCGACAATATATTAATGTCCCACTTGAGGGGCGACCCGGCAATCGAGCTTGGATTCAGCAGGGCGCCCTGAATACCCGCATAGTTGCTGTTTTGCACGCCCAAATCCTGGGCGAAAAGGCTCGTACGGCTTAGCACCAGCAGGATTAAAATGACTAGTTTTTTCATGGATGACGAAGTTATCATACTGATAAGAACGCGGCCAGGAGCGGAAAGGTTGCGGGCATAGCAAAAAATTAAATGCGAAAATATTTCCACAAAATCCAATTTGTGTACCTTCCCGACATGCGTCGCCTCTTTATCGCCACTTCCCTGATAATAACCGGCCTGATCCTCTGGTGGGCCTATTATTGGACCCCCGCACTGATAGCATTCGTCGCCATAGCTCCACTGATTTACATGGGCGTCGAAGACATGCTCCAACACAAGCAAACGATCCGACGAAACTTCCCGCTCGTGGGGCGCATGCGCTACCTCCTGGAAAAGATCCGTCCGGAGATCCACCAATACTTCATCGAGTCCGATACGGATGGTACACCGATCAGCCGGAATGATCGCTCGGTGATTTACCAGCGCGCCAAGGAACAAATCGATACGACGCCCTTCGGGACCCAATTGGATGTTTACCAGGAGGGATACGAATGGCTGACGCATAGCCTCCACCCCATCGACGCGCATCGCCTCGATCATCATCCCCGCATTGTCTTCGGGGGAGAACGCTGCATTCAGCCCTATGCCATGAGCGTGCTCAACGTTTCGGCCATGAGCTTCGGCTCCCTCAGCCAGAACGCCATCGAGGCCCTCAACGGGGGAGCGAAAATCGGGGGCTTCGCGCACAATACGGGGGAAGGAGGTTTGAGTCCTTATCACCTCAAACACGGGGGCGATCTCATCTGGCAGATCGGCACCGGTTATTTCGGAGCGCGGCACGCCGACGGCACCTTTTCGGAAGAGGCATTTGCGGCAAATGCCATCAAGCCTTCGGTGAAGATGATCGAAATCAAGCTGTCCCAGGGTGCCAAACCCGGGCATGGAGGCATCCTTCCCGCCGTGAAGAATACCCCGGAGATCGCGGCCATCAGACAAGTCACGCCAGGGACTACCGTTTTTTCACCCCCTGCACACAGCGCCTTCCATACACCTGAAGAAATGATCCATTTCATCGAAAGGCTCAGGGTCCTTTCGGGGGGCAAGCCTGTTGGGTTTAAATTATGTATCGGGATCAAAAGCGAGTTCATCGAATTATGTCAGGCAATGAAAACCAGGAACAGCTATCCCGAATTCATCACCATAGACGGAGGGGAAGGCGGGACGGGGGCAGCGCCCCCCGAGTTTTCAAATTTCGTAGGCATGCCCTTGCTGGACGGCCTTGCTTTTGCCGATAGTGCCCTCAAAAGCCTGGGTATACGGAACCATATCCGGCTCATCGCCTCCGGTAAAATCCTGACGGGGTTCCATATGGTCCGGGCAATGGCCCTGGGTGCCGATACCTGCAACAGCGCCAGAGCCATGATGATCGCCCTGGGCTGCATCCAGGCCCTCCAATGCAACAAAAACACCTGCCCCACGGGCGTTGCCACGCAGAACCCCTCCCTGATGCGGGGTCTGGTAGTGGAAGACAAGAAACAACGGGTCGCCAATTTTCACAAGCACACGGTGGATAGTTTCGTGGAGCTGATGGGCGCGTGTGGCGTGGATCACCCCTCCAAACTCGACCGCACGCACATCTATCGTCGCATTTTCATGGACGTGGTCAAATCCTACGACGAAATATTCCCGAATACTGTGGCAGTGCCGCCGACTGCTCATTAGTCATTTCCCCGGGGAAAGGCAAAAGGTAGTTTAGGAGCTAAATCATAAACGAAATGAAATGGCTTATCTCCGGGTGGTTCCTCCTCCTCGTGACGGTGACCTCCTGCTCCAAAACTACTTCCCTGAAACCTTTACCCCCCACCCAAAGCGATCCCAGCGGGCCCGAATATTTCCCCATGTCCGATTACATGGGCACCCTTAGCCAAAATAATGGGGCGCCGGAATGGTACGCCCAGTTCTCCGGTATTTTGAACTGGCAGGGAGATGAAACGACCAAGCTGGCAGGTATCGAATACGGATATACCTTCCGTTCCTCCGCCGCGGGAAGGATCGTGGCCATAGGCCTGTATTTGCCATCCGGCGGGTATTACCATGAAGTCCAGCTCTGGGATTCCGCCACCCAGGAAGTCCTGGCGCAACAACGTATTCCATGCGAAGACGGTGAGTATATTTATTCGACGCTAACCACCCCCGTCCACATCAAACCGCACCACGGTTATATCGTCACCGCCACCAACTATGTTGAAGGCGTCGGCCTGCAGTCCGGCAATCCGGGTGAAGCAATATTCATGAACCAAGGCATTTACGCCGATGGGGCCCTGGAGGCCTTTCCCTGGTTCCCCGCCCAGGATGGCCCTATAACCATCGAGGGCTGGAACTACCTCCAGACGGATACGGTAAAACTCGCTACCCAGCCATTCCCGGGAGGGATCCAATACAACGGAACCGACGTAATAACGACTTTCCAGGGCTTCGTCGACGTACAATTCATACAAGGCAGCTAGACCGACGCCGGGTCATAACCCGCCGCCCACTTGTGGAATCCCGCCAGCCAATGGGTAACAAGAAAACCCCGCCATAGGCGCTCTACTTTCATGGAAAAGCCTATCTACCATGAAACAAAAAAGCCTATTGCTGCTGGGAATACTTGCGCTGGCAATGTCCGCCCAAGCCCAAAAGCCCAAAAAGACCACCGCGACCGCGACGGCCACCGCCACCACCACCACCCCCGTAGCCAAGAACATGAAAGACTACGCCAAAACACCGCAAGGCCAGGCCCGCGCCAAGAAGTACAGTAAGAATTTCGGAGACGCCTCCGGCACCGCCACCAAGGATATCAAATACTCCGACGGCACCGCGGTCAACCTGAAGATGGTCAAGAACCCCTCCTTCGGGGACCAGGGCACGAGCATCAAAGCCACCATCAACGGAGAAAAGGCCGACAAATCCAAAAAGGATGAAAAGCCCCAAACCTCTACGGATTCCAAGGGCGTGCCCTGGTCGTGCACGACGGACCACGTCCAACTGACGGCCACCAGCACCACCTTCATGAACAATGACTATTCCAGCTCGGCCAGCCACATCTACCCCGGCGCGTGCTACACCTTCGACGATTTTTACAACGGCTCCTATAAGGAAGCCGCCGGGGACCGCTATGCCATGACGATATTGACCGACAATACCAATATCAAGGGAAATGGGTATATCGTCGTCAACAACCCCAACATGGCCACCATCCGGGCCGGGGTGGACCAGTTGTTCCGCGAAACCACGGGACCCGTCGCCACCGAAAGCCTCACTACCCAGATGTACCAAACGGCCAACGACGCAGACCAAAGCCTGATGATCAGCGGAGGCGCCAGCGGCTATGGGATTTCCCTGAGCGCGGGGTACAGCACCTCCAGCCAATCCTCCACGTATAACCTGACCATCG
>CAZJDB010000099.1:0-4368 GCA_964544695.1 uncultured Chitinophagaceae bacterium | reverse complement strand
GATCGAGATGGACATGGGGGGTGTTTACAATACACTATTCATAGGAGAAGCGTATGCCAACTTTGGACTGGCGGGCATAATTTTGAGTCCCCTTTGGGTCGGCTTCCTTATTCAAAGCCTGTTCGTATTTCTGATCAGGAGAAAGAAGTCTCCGCTGTGGCTGGGCCTTTTTGTTTATTTCAGTTACAACAGCAATATCACCGGGGGCTTTAATGAATACATATACGATGCCCAAGTGATCATCCTTGCCCTGATCGTAGGGGGGATCCATGCGGCAGCTGTATATTTGATACGTTCAAAAGAATTCAATAATGGATCAACACCGACAGGTTCAGGTGCTCCTGGCTTCATATAACGGGGAAAGGTATATAGCCGAACAAATCGATTCCGTCCTAAGGCAACACTATCGGAACTTCAGGTTAACGGTCCGGGATGATGGTTCTATCGACGATACGTTATCCATTATCCGGAACTATGCAGAAAGGTATCCCGAAAAGATCAGGATCATGGAAAGCAATGGAGAACCGGGATTAGGCGCTTCCATGAATTTCGGAAAACTGTTGGCGGGTGTGGAGGGAGATTATTTCATGCTTTGCGACCAGGACGATGTATGGTTCCCCGATAAAATAGCCAGGTCCATGGAGGCCCTTGCCCATTTGGAAGAGCGGGAAGGTAATGACATCCCGTTACTTGTGTTTTCGGACCTCGAGGTTTCGGACCAGGATCTGAAACGCCTTCACCCTTCTTTCTGGAAACTAAGGAACCTGAATCCTGACATGGGTCATAGTTATGAAGAACTGATCGCCAACAATGTAATCACCGGTTGTACCATTTTGTTCAATGCCGCGGCCAGGAATTGTGCTATACCCATCCCCAGAAGGCGTTTCCTTCATGACCAATGGATCGGTTTCCATGTGGCCTATTACGGAAAGGTGATGTATCTGCCTGAACCGACCCTTTTGTACCGGCAGCATGGAAAAAACGAGATGGGGGCCAGGGTACTGACTGCCAACTATTTTATAAGGAAAATAACTTTTTTTCCAAGGCTGTGGAGCGATTGGCGTTGGCTCAGATCTCAAAACACCATTCCTGTGAACCTCCGACATATATTTTGGCTTAAGCTAAAGTTTAATGTCAGACGACTTTTTGCTTCATTGAAAAGAAAGTAAACGATAATGCGGATAGCGATTATAGGGACTCGTGGCATTCCAAACAACTATGGCGGATTTGAGCAATTTGCCGAATATATTTCCACCGGGCTTGCCGAATGCGGCCACGAGGTAACCGTTTACAATCCACATTTCCATCCTTACAAGGGAGATGCCTTCGGGAAGGTAAGCATCCGTAGAATGTATTGCCCCGAATCCTACCTGGGTTCATCGGGGCATTTCATCTATGATTTTCTCTCCCTTAGGGATGCCATGCGCGGCGGTTTCGACGCCATTTATGCGGCGGGGTATGGAACCCTGGCGCCATCGCTTATCGTGAGCCCAAAGGCCCCGAACCTCGTGGTGAATATGGATGGAATAGAATGGAAAAGGAGCAAATGGAACCGCGCCACCCGCCAGCTGATGAAATACTTCGAGCGCATAACGGTTCGGAGAGCTCCCTACCTGGTTTCAGACAACGAAGGCATAAGGGATTATTACAAGACGACATTCCAAAGGGATTCCTTCTTTATTGCCTATGGGGCGGAGGCCATCGGCGGATTCGATGCTTCGACCCTTTCCGCCTTTGGTTTGCAGCCTGAGGGATATTTCCTGTGCATCGCCCGGTTGGAGCCCGAAAACAATATCGAAGCAATTCTGGACGGATATTGCTCATCCGGCCGTACGGAGCCTTTTGTGGTTATTGGGAACTATGGTCTCAAATTTGGTCAATACCTAAGGGATAAATATGCGGGACAGCATGTACTTTTTCTGGGCGCGCTTTATGAAAAGGCTAATTTGGATAATTTAAGGCACTTTACTAAATTGTATTTTCACGGCCATTCCGTAGGAGGCACCAATCCTTCCCTCCTGGAAGCCATGGCCGCGGGTTGCCCAATTGCAGCCCATCGCAATCCGTTCAACCGTTCTGTTCTGGGGGACAATGCATTGTTTTTCTCTGACAACGGGGAGGTCAAAAGTCTCCTGGTAAACCTGGAAACCTTTGACGAAAGCATGAAGCCACATATTCAGGCCAATTACAATACATTACAGGCAAAATATTCCTGGAAAGGGATCATTTCGGCCCATGAGCAACTATTTTCACAAATTAAATCCCAGTCGACCAATGAAAAAAATCATTAGCGCCCTGGCCTTCATAGCCCTGTTGGGTGAAGGTGGCGCCGTTAAGGCTCAAACAGCGGATAATCCCGTATTCCGAATCTCCACGGCCGCTACCCGGCCCGAGGATAATATGACCTTTATGGCATATAACCGGGACAATACGCTCTTTTATTTCGATATCCGCGATATTGCTACTTACGGGCACCTGATCAGGCAGGTAGGAAATAAGAAGGAAACCCTGGACCTGCTGCCTGCCATCAAATCGGTGCTTCCCACCGCCCTCATCCCCCACGATACCTTGCAGCACGCGCTCTGCGCCATACAAATCGACAAGCAAAACCGGATCTACATCATCTACTATGCCTTCGATCCTTTCGGGGCGGGCAAGTTGAAGTGGAAGGGACGGGTCCCCATTTTGATTTATTCCTTTGATAAGGGGCAGACCTTTAAGGCAGCACTCCTGCCGGGCTCTCCGGACGAAGCATTCCTGGAGGAAAGGAATGACGTCACCAGTACGAAATGGCCCCCACTGATCGGGTGGACCAAGACAAACCATGTCAAGGTATCCGAATTGGCGGACCAAAACCAATGGGGCATCATCATACCCCAATTAACAGGAGACGGACTCGATATCAGCAAGTCGTATACCGTAACGGAAAATAACCCCGGGACATCCAATCACACGGGAGGCGTTTCCTTTGCCTGCACGGTAAGCGATATCACCTACTTTACCTACAACGAATTCCCCGCCGACCGGAAAGGTAGTAACATCTTTGTGGGGAAGTTGGACCGCAATTCCAATCAAATCGTGGAAAAAACGTTCGTCACCGAGATCACGAAACCCAATTTTCCCGATGCCCACGTGTCCCCGGTCATGATCACTACCCGCCAGGGAATATTGTACCTGATCACGGGATCCAACGGGGGACCCTTCGGGTTCTGGAGCGCGGACGCCTCCGTTCCCCGCCTCAGCTGGCATAAGGTGGCCGATCTGCCCGGGGCAAGAGTATACGCCGATCTCCTGTCGGATAACCAGGACAACCTCCACCTTTTTTATATGGAGTGGTCCCACGCACCCCGCTTGTGCTATGAGGAATTCAACGCCCAGTCTCAAACCTGGGGCCCCGAAGTTACCCTGTTGTCTCCACCGGAAGAGTTCTCCTCCAAAACCAAGGATAACTATGGTATTTATTATTACAAGTGTACCTTCGACCAGAACTTCGACCTCTTTGTGAGCTTTACCTTTTGGGTGACGTATGACCCGGGACACCTCTATCCCAGGCAGGTGCTGTGGAAGCGCCATGGCAGCGACGATTGGTCCATGTTTGGGAATTAGAACTTTTTAATCCCTGCGTTAAACTATTGTAAACTTTAAGCATCAAACCCCTCTTAAGACAACCACTTATGAGGGGTTCTATGCTTGGGGTTATCCTATGGGTACTTCCGTGCATGGCTATGGCGCAAGGCTCAGTTCAAGGTGCTTCGTTCCAGTTCGCCACGGATACTACCGTGTCCCTGAATGTCGGCGGCCTCCTGGATTCCAGGAATACGTCGGGCAGGATGGTGGACTATTATTTCGACCTTTATAAATCGTATACTACGGGGTTCGAGCCTCTTCAGTCCGTTACCTTAACGAATCAGGGCCTCCTGCCGGTCAGCAATATATCCCTCCTCTTCAATAACCGCAGGGCCTGGCAAAACCTGGGAGCTGTGGCGGATGGAATTTTCAACCGCGCCTGGTCGGATAAGAAGAATGCACTCAGTCTATGGCAATTCGTGTATAATAATCACGCTTATTTCTATTCACCGGAAATATTCGGGTCGATGGAGATCCAGGACCCCATGAAGTTCCTGACCAGTTATGGATACGGAGACTGTTTTATGATCGCAAACGCGGTAAAATACCTCAATACCACCTACAATGGGGATTCCCTGTGGATTTGGGGACTGGATGGGGGCGCCCATGCCATAACGGTGTACAAAGTGGATGGAAGGTACGCCGTCCTTGACGCGGACGAGGGGGGGTTCTATTTGAAGCTGGATAACCAGACCCTGGCCACCTATG
The DNA here is from genome assembly GCA_964544695.1 of uncultured Chitinophagaceae bacterium. Taxonomy (GTDB): domain Bacteria; phylum Bacteroidota; class Bacteroidia; order Chitinophagales; family Chitinophagaceae; genus Dinghuibacter. Next base: position 33 of record CAZJDB010000099.1, on the reverse strand, counting down.
ACGATATCCGCTATGATCCGTATCTGTATCTCC
>CAZJDB010000098.1:0-10613 GCA_964544695.1 uncultured Chitinophagaceae bacterium | reverse complement strand
CCAGGGGCTTCTCCACCATTACGTGTTTACCCGCCCGGAGACTTGCGCACGCCTGTACTGCATGAACTCCGTTGGGCGTTGCGATGATGACGACATCTATGTCCCTGGCCAAGGGAGAGGTCAGCAAAGCTTCCAACCCGGAGAAAAAGGCTGCGGGCAGCGGCTCTGCGGGCTCCTCTACATCGGCAATGGCCACAAGCCTGGCTTCAGGGTTCTCCAGGATTAGTTTGGCATGGCGCCGGCCCATATGACCGTATCCTACCACCGCAAACCCTATCGTCCCCATTTCGCTCACTTGGTCCGGGTGACTTGGTTGTTTTCGAGTTTGTATTCCTGTGACGTCCCGGGGCAGGTAGCAAATCCATTCCAGTCGAAAGCCAGCGTATGCCCCATTTCACTTACCCATCCCGTTTGCTTGGCGGGATTTCCCATGACCAGGGCATAGTCGGGAACGGCCTTGGTCACCATCGCCCCGGCGCCGATAAAGGCGTACTTCCCAATATCATGGCCGCACACGATCGTGGCGTTGGCCCCGATGGTTGCTCCCTCACCCACATTGGTTTTCGTAAACTGTTCCTTCTGGTTGATGGCGCTCCGCGGGTGGAGGACGTTGGTAAATACGCAGGACGGGCCGAGGAAAACGTCATTGCCGATGGTTACCCCCGTATAGACTGAAACGTTGTTCTGTACCTTTACATTATTCCCAAGTACCACGTCCGGGCCCACCATGACGTTTTGCCCGAGCGTGCAGTCCTTCCCTATGGTAGCCCCGCTCATGACATGGCAGAAATGCCAGATATTGGTCCCCTCCCCGATCAGGCAGTCCTTGTCAATTATGGAACTTTCGTGTGCGAAATAATTCATATCGTTTATTTTACAACCTGAGGGCGCCCCAGGCACGGGGCAGAACGGCCTTTACATCGAAGAGGACGACGTTTTCCGTCCCCAGCGAGCGTATATCCATCTCCATGAATTCAGTGTGCGCGACGGCCAGGATAATGGCATCATATCTTTTTGCCATCGGCAGGTTCTCACACAAGGGAATCCCATACTCGCGGGTGATCTCTTCGGCCGCTGCCCTGGGATCGTGCAGGGTCAGGCGCACGTTGTAGCTTTCCAGCTCCCTATAAATATCGATGACACGCGTATTGCGCACATCGGGGCAGTTCTCTTTGAAGGTAAACCCAAGTATAAGCACCTCGGAACCATTCACGGGAATATTGCTCCTTACCATTTGCTTCACCACCTGTTCTGCAACGTAAGCGCCCATGCCATCATTGAGCCTTCTCCCCGCCAGGATGATCTCGGGATGGTACCCCACTTCCTGGGCCTTTTGGGTGAGGTAATAGGGATCAACCCCGATGCAGTGACCTCCGACGAGGCCGGGCGTGAATTTCAGAAAATTCCACTTGGTCCCCGCCGCCTCCAGGACTTCACGGGTATCGATACCCAGCAGGGTGAATATTTTGGACAGTTCATTCACGAAGGCGATGTTGATATCCCGCTGGCTGTTTTCGATGACCTTGGCCGCCTCGGCCACCTTGATGCTAGATGCCATGAAGGTCCCCGCCGAAATGACGCTCGCATAGAGGGCGTTGATCCTTTCGGCTGCTTCGCGCGTGGAACCACTCGTCACCTTCAGTATCTTACTTACCGTATGTTCCTTGTCTCCCGGATTGATCCGTTCGGGGGAATATCCCGCTGCAAAATCGGCGTTGAAGGTTAGACCGGAGACCTTTTCCAGCACGGGGACACATTCATCTTCGGTGACACCGGGGTAAACAGTAGACTCGTAGATCACCGTATCGCCCTTCTTCAACACCTTTCCCACGGTCTCGCTGGCCTTGTAGAGCGGACCCAAATCCGGACGGTTGTATTTATCCACCGGGGTGGGCACGGTAATGATGAAATACGTTGCGTCGGCTATGTCCTGGAGTCGGTCGGTCAGGGAAAGACCCGGTCCCCCTTTTTCCCTTGTGAGCAACGCCTTCAGCTCCCTTTCATCAACTTCTCCCGTTTTATCCTTACAGAGCCGCAACGCGCCGATCCTTTCTGAATTGATATCGAATCCTATCACCATATGTTTCGTGGCGAAGGCAGCAGCGAGGGGCAGACCAACATAACCCAAACCAATGATGGCAATTTTTTCCGGCATGCCCGAAAATACGACCTTTGCTCCGTTATGCATTATGCCTCGGTAGAAAATATCAGCAAGTCATTCGGTGCCCGGGAACTTTTCGATTCCATTTCATTCCATATAGAAGAGGGTGATAAAATCGCCCTGATCGCCCGCAACGGGAGCGGCAAGTCAACTTTGTTGAATATCCTATCGGGGAGGGATACTCCCGATAGCGGGACGGTGTGGGTGCACAAGGATGTGCAGGTCATCATGCTTCCCCAGGAGTCTTCCTACGATCCCGGTCTCAGCGTATGGGAAAACCTCCTCAGCCTGGATCATCCGGTGATCCGCGCCGTGAAGGCTTACGAGTCGGCTTCTTTGGTTTCCGATTCAGCTCCCGTTTCCGGTTCACCAGACGCTCTCGACGAGATGGACAGGCTCGACGCCTGGGGCTTTGAAAGCCAGGTCCGGCAAGTGCTGGGCCGCCTTTCCCTGCACCATCCCGAGGTTCCGATGCGCCAGCTCTCGGGGGGCCAAAGGAAGCGCGTAGCCCTGGCCCAGGCGCTGTTGGAAGCCCAACTCCATGGGGTCCGGACGCTTCTTTTGCTGGACGAACCGACGAACCACCTGGACGTGGACATGATCGAATGGCTACAGGAATACCTTAGCACCTCGAGGAGTACGTTACTGCTGGTTACCCATGACCGTTACTTCCTGGACAATGTGTGCAATGAAATCATCGAGCTCGACGCCCACAGCGCCTATGTGTACCGGGGAGACTATGACTACTTCCTGAATGCCAAAGCCGCGCGTATCGATGCGGAGGCCGCCACCGGGGCGAAAAACAAAAACCTGTTCCGCAAGGAACTCGAGTGGATGCGCAAACAACCCAAGGCACGCACGACCAAGTCGCGGGCTCGCGAGGACAATTATTATGCCCTCGAAGAAAAGGTCAAACAACGTGTTGAAAATACCGAGCTGACCCTCCAGGGTAAAATGACCCGCCTGGGAGGAAAGGTCATGGAAATGAAAAAGGTCTATAAGTCCTTCGGGTCGCTTCCCATTTTGCGCGGCTTCGACTATACCTTCAAAAAGGGGGAACGCATCGGCATCGTGGGGAAGAACGGGGTAGGCAAATCCACCTTTATCCGCCTGCTCATGGGCCTTGATACGGCCGACAGCGGAAAAATCAACCCGGGAGATACCGTTGTCTTCGGTCACTTTTCGCAGGAGGGGCTCGAGTGGACGGAAGACCTTCGCGTGATTGAATATGTGAAGTCCATGGCTGAGTTTTTTCCCCTGGCCGACGGATCCAAAATCAGCGCCGCCCAGTTCCTGCAACTCTTCGCCTTCCCACCCGAGCAACAATATACCTTCCTGTCGAAACTCAGCGGTGGCGAAAAAAAGCGCCTCCAGTTGTTGACCATACTATTCCGGAACCCCAATTTCCTCGTCCTGGATGAGCCTACTAACGACCTGGACCTGCAGACCCTGCGTATCCTGGAAGATTTCCTGGTGGACTTCGCGGGGTGCCTGCTGATCGTATCCCATGACCGGTATTTTATGGACCGGGTGGTGGATCACCTGTTTGTTTTCGAGGGGGAGGGGCGGGTCCGCGATTTCCCGGGAAATTATTCGCAGTATCGCTCGTCGGCTCCCGTTCCCACCCCGGTGGCCGCGCCGCCCCCGCCTTCGGCTCCTGCACCCTTTTCGGCGCGCGCCGCCAAGCTTTCCTACAAGGAGCGGCAGGAATTCGAGCAACTGGGGGCAGATGTCGCAGCTTTGGATTCCGAGAAACGCGCGTTAGAGACTTCGATGAGCACCGGAAATCTGCCCTACGACGAGTTGCAGCGCGCCAGTGCGCGGATGCTGGAGGTGCTCGCGCTCCTGGAGGTGAAGGAAATGCGGTGGCTGGAACTGAGTGAGCGCGCCTAAGCGCCCGGCCCCGTTTACAGCAGTTCCTTCTCGCTGATCAGTTTGTTCTTGAGTGCGTAAATCACGACGCCGGCGGTATTCTTCACGTTCATCTTTTCGAGTATCCTGGTCCGGTAGCCTTCCACGGTCCGGCGACTAAGGAACATGGTCTCCCCCATTTCCTGGGCGGTAAATTGCTTGCAGATCAGGCGGATGATTTCCATTTCCCGGTCATTGAATTCCACGATCTCCCGTTTGCGGTAAGGGTTGAAATTGCTCTTGACGATCATGGCCGCCAGGGTGGCGGAGGTATCTTTACAATAGTACACCCTGTTGTCCGCCACGGAAACGATGGCATCCACGATTTCCTGTTTGTCCGCATTTTTCAGGAGGTATCCCCGCGCACCCGCCTCTAGCATTTCCACGATCAGGTTTTCCTCCGAAAACATGGAAAGGGCGATGATCTTGAGGTCCGGGAATTCCCCCAGCAATATCTTGGTGGCCTCTATCCCATCGAGGTGAGGCATTTTTATGTCGGCGAGTATGACATCGGGCTTGTTGTCCCTGGCCACGGTCAGCAAGGCCTCCCCGTCCGGGGCCTGACCCACCAGGACCATATCCTTTTGCCTGGAAAGCATGAGCGCCAACCCGTCCCTGAATATTTCGTGATCATCGGCGATCACCAGGCGAATAGGAGCGACTTCAGACATAATAATTTGCGTGTTTGGACTATAATGGAATTTCAATATAATACCTTGTCCCTTCCTGGGGTTTACTTTCGATGGTCAGCACCCCCCTGAGGATTTCCGCCCTGCTCTCCAGGCTCCGGAGGCCCAGGCCTTCCGAAGATTCCCGGACCTTTTGGGCGTCGAAGCCATGGCCGTCATCCTTGGTCATCACGAGGAGGCGGTTGCTTTCGTGCGATATCCCGATATGGAGGTGCCTGGCTCCCGAGTGCTTGATCGTGTTGTGCACGATTTCCTGGACCATACGGAATACGTGGATTTCCTTTTCCTTGGGTATCACGATCTCCTTCCAGCAATGGAGCTGTATCCGGACCGGGGACGCAGAATGAAGGTGACCGATGAACTCCCTGACCGCTTCCACCAACCCCTTCCTTTCCAGGGAGCTGGGCAACAGGTTATAGGAGATTTCCCTCATGTTGGCGATGATCTCGTCTATGTACTTTCCTGACTTTTCCAGGACCTGCCTTTCGAAGCTGTTTTCGGGTTCGATACTGCTCATATTCAACTTCACGGCGCTGAGCAGGGGGCCGAGGCTGTCGTGTAGGTCCCCGGCAATCCTGCGGCGTTCATTTTCCAGGATGGTCACTTCCGCCAGGATGCGGTCCCGCTGGAGGCGAACGTATCTCTTGTGGTAACGGATGATAGAAACCACAAAAAACAGAATGATCACCCCCACCAGGCAACCTATCAGCAGAGTGGTATAATAAATCGTATTCCCCATGGCTTTTGCGGGCGCCCGCGTCAGTTCTCGTCCCGGATCCTATTGAAAATCCTTTCGAAGGCGGTGTTCCTTTTCCGGGGAATCAGCAGTACGGCGACGAAGTACAGCCCGTTCACGAATACATTCACGTAAGCAAAAAGAGCTATGATTTTATTGGAAACCACCTCGCTCTTGTCCATTTCGCTGACCAAAAAGGCCCCTTCATAGAGGATCTGGTACAGGAAAAAAATTATAAATCCCAGGCAGATTACAAACCTTGCATTTTTATACAAGTTACGACTGTCGTGGGTAATCATAAGGTTTATTTCATTGACGCTCAGGATCACCAGGGCGAATGGATAGCCTATCCGATAAAACGGAACGTCGTAGTCGCCGATATGGAAAAAGAGGAGGTTGCAAAAGGCCCATAAAACCAGGCTTCCTGCCTGGAGCGAATAGTACCACCTGACCTTTCCCCGGAAACTATTCCAGCGGTAAAACTGGTAAATGATGAGCGTACATTCCAGCAGTCCATAAATGTTTGTGGCTATCGCATTGGAAGTGTGCAACCAGTGAATGCTCCAATACGAAGCCGCCTCGGAAAGCACCGCGAGGCCGAGCAGTACGCAAAAGGGACGATAATCCGGCTCGATCTTTTTCCACAGGAAGAGCGCTACGCAAAACGCCGGCACCAGAGGTATTTCCGCCTGCAGAAAAGGATATAACTTATGCATTTTAGTTAGCCGGCCGGCCTTCAGGGGTTGAATCCTTGGAGAGTGGTGTCACACTGGGTGGGGCAACGCTGTCCGATTTCTATCGCCTGCGAAGTCACGGTAAGCGAGCGCACCTGTGGTCCCGAGCCTTCAGCCGTGGAATCAGGCAACAACTTGGTGTGGATGTCCTGTCCGTTCTTGTCCACGGGAACCAGAACGAAGCGGACTTCACCCTGTGCGTCCCTGCCCAGGTATATCCGGATACCCGCCGCGCTATCCGCATCCAGCAAAGCGATAATGGCATCACGGTTAAAGGATTCAGCCGTGGGAAGTTGGAAATGCTTTTCCAGGAAGGTGGTGTCTTTCAACAGGTGAAGCAGTGTCGTGTCCCCCGTTTTAAAAGAAGTAAGGTATTCCTTGGCTTGTGCGCCGGAAATGATGTGCTCCCTGGCTTGTCCCGGATCAAAAGGAATCTTTCCGTCGGGATTGGGCTTGGGTCGGCATCCGGAAAGCGAAAGCATTCCGCATACGGCGATGCCTGCCAGGAATCGGGCGTTGCTGATTTGCATGGGTGTTTGATTTTTATGGGGTTGCCCCCCAAAGTAATACAAGTCTTGGCGAAATCAAACACGTACCTTTTCGGGTTTGGCTTGCGTATAACTACGCATGTTAGGGTTTGGGCGTTTCGCCCTGCGACCGACCGCCACCACCCTGGGGTCGGTTGCCGCCCTGTGCGTTTCCGCCTTGCGAGTTGCCGCCTTGCGAGTTGCCGCCGCCGCGATTGCCGCCGCCACGGTTCCCACCCTGGGGTCTGCCGCCGCCTTGGCCACCTTGGGGGCGTCCCCCTTGGGAGTTGCCACCACGCTGACCATCGGGACGCTGACCATCAGGGCGTTGACCATCGGGACGTTGACCATCGGGACGCTGACCATCGGGGCGTTGGCCGTCGGGGCGACGGTTGCCTTCCCTTGGTTGCCCTTTGGATTGGTCCCTCCGTTCGGGACGATCAGCCCCGCGATTGTCGGGGCCGCGGTCGTTGCGATTGTCGGGGCGGGGGCCCTCTTTTTTGACGTCGCGCTCTTTTTGTTTGCGGCGTTTGCTGTTGCGTTCGAGACTGCGCAGGCTGATCTGGCCTACCAATTCGACAAACTCGGGTTCTTCTTCCTTCAGCTTGCTGGGGTGGACCTCAGCTATCTGCATTTCCTCGGGCTTGATACCCTGGTGGTTAAGTTGCAGGATGTGCTTGACACGTTCAACGGTAAGGGGATATTGTTTGGCAGTATCGGGCAGGACATACCACATGATATTCCTGAAAATGTCTTTTTTAACGAGGGTGGCTGTCCCCTTGGCCAACTCCAGGATTTCTCCCCGGTCGGGAAAGGCCTGAAGGGCATCCAGGTAGGTGTCCAGTTCGTAGTTCAGACAACACTTCAGACGACCACATTGGCCGCTCAGCTTGGTTTGATTGATGCTCAGGTTCTGGTAACGGGCGGCCGTCGTATTGACGCTTTTGAAATCGGTCAGCCACGTGGAACAGCAAAGTTCCCGACCGCAACTGCCTATCCCACCCACTTTCGCCGCTTCCTGGCGGATGCCTATCTGGCGCATTTCCACTTTTACGCGGAATTCGGAGGCGAATATCTTGATGAGTTCCCGGAAGTCCACCCGGTCATCCGCGGTATAGAAAAAGGTGGCTTTTTTGCCATCGGCCTGGATCTCCACCTCGGCCAGCTTCATCTGGAGATTCAACTGCCGGGCTATGGCCCGTGAACGGATGAGGGCGGGCGCCTCCCGTTTTTTATTTTCCTGCCATTTGGCTAGGTCCTGTTCTCCGGCCCGGCGAAGGATTTTTTTGATATCGGGATTCCGTTCGTCGACATTCTTCTTTTTGAGCTGTAACCTGACGAGTTCTCCTGTCAGGTTCACCATGCCCACGTCAAAGCCACTAACCCCTTCTACCGCCACCATTTCGCCCTTTTCCAGGGGCTGAAGGGTGGCATTTCGGTAATAGTCCTTTCGGCTTCCGTTATTAAAAGAAATCTCGACAATGGAACAACTGCTTCCGGGATCACTATAGGGTAGATTGGCCAGCCAATCGTACACATTCATTCTATTACACCCTCCCGAACTACATCCCCCGTTACTTTTACATCCTGCCGGTTTACCATTCGCTACAGAACCACAACTTCCACAACCCATATACGGTGTATTGCTTTATTGTCCTTGTGCTAATTGTTCAAAATTAGCGATTTATTAGCAATGATATGGTACAATTTAAGGCTTAGGGCTTGGAACAGCATTTTCGCATTAGCGTTCCTTTCAATATAATAAAAGGCGTCATCAAGAAGTTGAACGATAGCCTCCTGGGCCTCTCTACCCGCTATTTTATTCAGTCTCAGGGCAAAATCACGCTCTACTTCCGGGACCGGTCCGGCGGAATCGTCCATGCATCCCAGGCGAATGGCGGTTTCCAGGAGGTGATTGAAGTACCTGAGGAATTGCTTTTGCCGCTCGCGACCCAGTTTGCTGATGTTCTCCACCCACTTGACCTGGGCGACGGGCCCCCCCCGGACCACGGCGTTCAACCATTCCCTGAGGAGGGTTTGCCAGTCCTCGTCCGCGTGCTGGAGTTGTTGCAATGCCTCCCGGTAATTACCCTCACTGAGGGAGGCCACCAGGAGCGCCTTGGGTGGGTCCAGCGAGGCGCGTACCTCCAGGGCTGAAGCCACTTCGGCTTCGCCAAGCGGCGGTACCCGGATCAGTTGGGTCCTGGAAAGGATAGTAGGCAGGATCAGGCCTTCCTGCTCGGCCACCAGAATAAAGAGGGTCCCCGCGGGTGGTTCCTCGATCAGTTTCAGCAACTTATTCCCTTCATTACCCAGGTATTCGGGCATCCAAAGTATGTGGATTTTGTAAGGGCTCTCGAAACTCTTCAGGTTTAGGGTCCGGATGATTTCCCCGCATTCCTGGGCCGTGATGTTTCCCTGTTTGTTTTCCGCGCCTATCGATTGAAGCCAATCATAAGCGTTGCCGTAGGGCAACTGGCGAATGAAATCCCTCCATTCCACGATATAGTCCGTGCTTACGGGTTTGTCGCCGGCTTTTCGCGGGATGACGGGATATGAAAAATGAATATCGGGGTGGATCATTTGAGCCGCTTTCCGGCAAGTGGGGCATATGCCACAGGCATCATTTGCCCCGGGATTCTCGCAGTTCAGGTATTGCGCCAGGGCCAGGGCTAGAGGGAGGGCCCCTGCCCCTTCCTGCCCCAGGAAGAGCAGGGCATGGCTCAGGCGTTGTTGTGCAATCATGCCCAGGAGGCTCTCCTTAACGGCCGATTGACCTATGACATCCTTGAACAACATGGGTGCAATATTAAAAAAATCCTACCTTTCCGCCCTCAATTCAACGGATAATCCATGGGAATACGCGCCAATGACGTGCCTTTGCTATTTTACTCCAAAAACCTGGGAGTTTCATTTACCAAAACGCTCACCTTGGGAAGGATGAATTTCCTCGGCTCCAAGAACGACATCCTCCGCACCTTATCGAAAAATGCCGTCCAAGCCAATGGGGTCGATGAGTTGGAGTTCAGGGATGGTTATTCAGAACCTTTTTTCAAATTGCTCGGAGCCGAAAAGATCGACAGTATGGACAATTCGGATTATGAAAAGGCGACCATCCTGCACGACCTCAACACCCCCCTGCCCAGCCACTTGCGCCAGTCCTATACGGTTGTGGTGGACGGAGGTACCCTGGAACACGTGTTTAATTTCCCCGAGGCCATCCGAAGCTCCATGATGGCTTTGGAGACCGGGGGACATTACATCGGCATCACCCCTGCCAATAACTACATGGGGCATGGGTTCTACCAATTCAGCCCCGAATTGTACTTCAGGATCTTTTCAGATGAAAACGGGTTCCGGGTGAAAAAGATGCTGCTCAGCCTAGGATCCGAACTGGACGACATGATATGGTACGAGGTGGCTGACCCTAAAGAGGTTCGATCCAGGGTTTCCCTTGTAAACAACGTCCCCGTCTTACTGGTGATCATTGCAGAAAAGACGGCGGAAAAACCCATTTTCGCCACCTCCCCCCAGCAAAGCGATTATGCGGCAGCCTGGTCCGAGCACAAAGCTTCCGTTTCGGGTGACCCTCTCCCCGCCGGTAAAAGGGTGTTGAATATCTATCGGAAATTGACCCCAAAAAGGGTTAAGATCGTCCTCCACAACATCTACGACCTTTTCACCAAGGAAAAAGCCACGGAGCCCGGACTGGGCGAGTTCAAAGCGGGGCATTTCGTCCCCGTGGAACTCTAACGCTTTACTCGTACCGCAAAGCTTCGATTGGATCGAGGCGCGATGCCTTTTGGGCCGGATAGTATCCGAAAAAGATCCCGGTTATTGCGCACACCAGGAAGG
>CAZJDB010000097.1:0-24938 GCA_964544695.1 uncultured Chitinophagaceae bacterium | reverse complement strand
CGGTCAGGTAGGTATCGCTCAGGAGGGTGGTCACAGGGACCTTTACGAAATCGGGGTCGCCCATATAGGTCGCCCGGTCGGCAAAAGCCCTGCGCTCCGCCTCGATCATAACTTGTGTGGCATCGGCGGATGCATATCCTTCCTGCATGGCGGGATTGTTTTCCACCATTTTTAACATTTGCCCGAGGAGCAAACCGCCGCTGCTGGGCAGCGGCATGGTCAGGATGGTGTAGGAATGGTAAGGAAAGCTCAGGACCGGTCGTTCCTTGGCTACATAACCACTCAAATCGCTCAGGCTGATCAGGCCTCCGCCTTTGAGCATTTCCGCCACGATGTATCGAGCCGTGACGCCTTCATAAAAACCCTTGGCGCCTTTGTCCCTTATACGACGTAAAGTAGCGGCCAGGTCTTTCTGTACCAAGGTGTCCCCGGCCTTCCAGGGTTGGTCACGGACGAAGGCAATGGGACCCATATTATATTTCAGGAAGGCTTCCCGGGTTCCATTCAAACTTCTTGCTTCGGACTCGCTCAGGATGAATCCGTTTTCCGCGAGGTCTATGGCGGGCTGAATGAGCTTTTTAAAAGGGAGACGCCCATATTTGTGCGCCGCGAACATGCCCGCGATCGTGCCCGGTACCCCGCAAGCCAGGTGCCCGTTCTGAGACCAATCGGTGCGGGCCTTACCCGTGCTGTCCACGTACATATCCTTGCCCGCTTTGCCCGGTGCTTCTTCGCGGTAATCCAGGGCCAGGGAACGGCCGCTGGAAAAATGGGCTACCATAAAACCTCCGCCCCCTATATTCCCCGCACCGGGAAAGACCACCGCCAGCGCGAGTTGTGTGGCGATGGCGGCGTCCACGGCATTTCCCCCTTTCTTTAAAATATCCAGGCCTATATTGCTGGCAAGAGGATGCGCGGAGACTACGACCCCATGCGTCGCCTTGACGGTCTTCTGAATATCGTATTGGGCTTGGCTCGAGGCGGCCAGAACAAGGAAACTACACACCAGGGGGAACTTTCTCATACAAGGGTTCAATTACCGAAAAATTACACGAAATTAGGCGCATGCAAAAATGTTCTTTCCTCCTGGCCGCAATCCTGTGTGTGTCCGCGTCGTTTGCCCAAACTTCACCCGAAGCGTTCTTAGGTTATCCCCTAGGGGCTCATTTCACCCCACATTACAAGATTGTACGATATTTCGAATCCGTAGCGCAGGCTTCTCCTTCCATGGTGAAACTGCAATACTATGGCCAGACCAATGAGGGCAGACCCCTCCTCGTCGCCTTCGTTGGGCTTCCCGAAAACATCGCGCGCCTGGAAGACATCCGCAAAAACAACCTTCGACTGGCGGGGATGCAGGACGGCGCACCTTCGGAAACTACGCCCGTCATTGTGTGGTTGAGCTACAATGTTCACGGAAATGAACCCTCTTCTTCCGAAGCCGCCATGGAAACCCTGTACACCCTGGTCGACCCGGGAAATGCGCAAAGCCGTGAATGGCTGAAAAATACCATTGTCGTCATCGACCCATGCCTCAATCCCGACGGAAGGGACCGGTATGTCAACTGGTTCAATGAGGTAGTGGGGCTCCATCCCAATGCCGATCCCAATTCCCGGGAGCACGACGAGCCCTGGCCCGGAGGGCGGACCAACCACTACAATTTCGACCTCAACCGGGATTGGTTTTGGCAAACGCAGGTAGAGTCCAGGCAAAGGTTGCAACTGTATAACCAATGGCTGCCTCAGATCCACGTCGATTACCACGAACAAGGCTACAATGCGCCCTATTATTTTGCCCCCGCGGCCGAGCCCTACCACGAGGTCATCACCCATTGGCAAAGGGACTTCCAGGTGGCCATAGGTAAAAACAACGCGCACTATTTCGACCAGAACGGCTGGCTCTTCTTTACCAAGCAGGAGTTCGATCTGTTTTATCCCAGCTATGGAGATACCTATCCCCTGTACAACGGTGCCATTGGTATGACTTACGAGCAGGGTGGACACAGCCGGGGAGGGTTAGCCGTGCTGACCGCCAGCGGAGACACCCTCACTTTGGCCGACCGGATCGCCCACCACTTTACCACCGGGATGAGCACCATAGAAATATCTTCCAAAAACGCCACCCAACTAATCAAGGAGTTCCACGCCTACTTCAGGCATAATATCGAAGAAGGCCAGGGGCCCTACCAAACCTATGTCGTGAGCGTGGACAGCACCAGCGACGGCAGATCTGCTTCCTTACGGTCCCTTCTGGACCGGAATGGTATAATCTATGGCGAAGGCAAAGGGACGATTCGGGGGTACGATTATTTCGCGAAGGGGGACCGGGCTTATGCGATTCAGCCCGGGGACATCGTCATCCCCGTCCGCCAGCCCAAGTCCACCCTGGTCAAAGTGTTGTTCGAACCCAATTCCAAAATCAGTGACTCGGTCACTTATGACATTACGGCCTGGTCGTTACCCTATGTGTACGGGCTGAGAACCATTGCTTCTAAGGATCCGGTTACTGTGCAAGCCTGGTCCCAGGTGCCCGTCAAGTTACCGTCGATCAAAGAAGGTATCCCATACGGCTATGTCATTCCTTGGACGGACATCGGCAGTGCAGCGACCCTAAGTTACCTGTGGCAGCACAAGGTTCGGGTCCGGGTCAACCAGACCCCCTTCGAGGAAGGAGGAAAGACCTACGGAGCAGGTTCCCTCCTGGTATTACTAAACGGGAGCGCCTCAGAAAGAGGGAAAACGGCCCAGATCGTGTCCGAATCTCCGGCGCAGCATTTCGATGAACTCAGCAGTGGGTTCGTGGATAAAGGATATGACATGGGAAGCAACCAGGTCCGACCCCTGAAAGCGCCCCGGGTTGCCCTGATGACAGGGGACAACGTGTCTTCCACCGCGGCCGGTGAAATCTGGTTCCTCTTCGAGCACGAGCTCAATTATCCCCTGTCCCTGATCAACAATGGGGATTACCTCCAGGCCGAATGGAACAACTATGACGTCCTTATCCTCCCCGACGGATATTATTCCTGGCTGAACGATAAAAAGCAAGCCGATGCCCTGCACAGTTGGGTCGCCCAGGGAGGAAAGCTGATCGCCCTTGAAGGAGCCGCCACCCAACTCGCCGGAAACGACTGGGGATTCAAGGTGAAAAAGGCCGCTGAAGATACCTCGCACAACGCTCCTTATACACTGATCAAACGCTACGCCGCCAGAGAGCGGGAAGAAGTGGGAGAGTCCATTCCCGGGGCCATTTACCGCGTGGATATGGACAGCACGCATCCCCTCGCCTTCGGCTTTCCCGGCTTCTACTACACCCTCCGCCAGGATAACACCGTATTCCAGTTCATGGATGACGGCTGGAATGTGGGCACGATCAAAAAGGATAATTACGTCAGTGGCTTCGTGGGCAGCAAGGTCAAGCAACAAATGGAGGATGGCCTCCTTTTCGGGGCGGAAGACATAGGCCGCGGACACCTCGTTTTCCTGGCCGACGATCCCCTGTTCCGCGATTTTTGGGAAAACGGAAAGCTCCTGTTTTGCAATGCGGTCTTTATGGAGTAAGGTGCCTCACGAGTTCCGCGGCCGCCTGCACAAACAATCCGTCATCCCTGAGTATATCGTTTTCGGCAACCTGGATGAGGCAGGTAGGCAAGCCACGCAACTGCTCCACCGTGGCATGCAGGGGAGAGACATAAATACTGTCCCTTTCCTTCTGGTTGGTCGTATACTGATCGTAACTCCATTTCATCAGTGGGACGGTCAGGAATCGGCCTTCGCCGTACATTTGATAGGACCCGGTGTTGAAATCGTCATTCGTGGCCGGCCACATGAGGATTTGCAATTTAATGTGTGGCCCCCCGTTTTCCTTTGCCCTGATCGTCGTGACGGCGGCCAAGTTGCCTCCCGCGCTGTTGCCTGCGATCGCCATGTTTTTTCCATCCACGGATATCTCCTCGCCGTGTTGGGCCACCCAATCCGTTGCGGCGAAAATTTCATCGAGGGCCTGAGGGTAGTGGGCTTCCGGAGATAACGTGTAATTCACGAATACTGCCGCGCAATCCGAAAGGACCACCAAATCCCTGACCATGCGCTGGTGTGTGGGGAAATCGCCCAATACCCATCCGCCCCCATGGACGAATATAAAAACGGGCAATACGCCTTTGGCCTTTTCCGGTCTCACGATGTTCAATTTGATGGTGTGACCCAAATGGGTAATCGTTTTTTCCGAGGTGCTGATGCCGGACAAATCCACTTTGACATTGGCCTGCGCATCGACAAGCACCTGGCGGGCCTCTGATATCGGAAGCATTTCAGGAGAGGGGCCCTGGTTAACGGTATTAAGAAAGGCTCTGACGCCTTCGGTGAGATGCGGGTCGGTGGTATAATCTACAGGCGTAGGCATATTTTTTTTCAAAAGTATACATCTCCGGACAACAGGCGCATCGAAACCGGACACCCCGTATGCTTTTCTCTCAAATAACCAATTGATTTATAAGCACTTTTCGTTTGGCACTCCCTTGGAGGCACAAAACTGGGCCGAGGTGATTCATCTTTTTATAAAAAAACTAATTGATTAGTTTTGAAACTAACGAATTAGTAGTAGCTTTATCGAAAGGATGATCGTTATGCAGAAACTAGCCAAAAGGGAAGAGCAGATTATGCAGGCTTTGTGGCGCCTGGAGAAGGCGTTCGTCAAAGAGATCATAGCGGAGCTGCCCGACCCCAAACCACACTACAACTCCGTGGCCACCATGGTGAAGATCCTGGAGGAAAAGGGCTTCGTAGACCACGAAGCGTTCGGCAATACCTTCCGGTATTTCCCCCTCGTTTCCAAGGAAACCTATCAAAGGCAAACCCTGGGAGACATCGTCAAACAATATTTTAATGACTCTTACACGAGCATGCTGGCGTTTTTTGCAAAGGAGGAGAAGATTTCGAAAGCAGACCTGGAAGAGATCCTGAAAATCATTCAATCCAAAAAATCATGATCCCTTACATCATTTATGTAGCCCTGGTGACGGCGGTATACTTCCTGGTGTACCGGTTGCTGCTGCACAAGGAAACCTTTTTCCGCCTGAACCGCTGGTTCTTCCTGATCGGGGTGATTAGTTCTTTTGCCCTGCCCCTGCTGCCTGTGCCTAAATCCTGGACAATCGAGCTTCATCAGGCAGAGGTCATCAAGCCTCCTGCAACGGATCCTGGCTTGTTCGGGCCGGTGTCCACCGCCGTGACGCTACCACCCAAGGTTCAGAATCCCGTTGCGCGGAAAAGGCACCACGAGGCTCCCGTCCTCGCCATGGCTCCGGCGACCGCCGCCCTAGCACCGCTGACGACAGCGACGCCCACGGCCACGACGGCGACGCCCACGCCCGCCACCCCCCGGATCACCCTGGCCTCTGTACTCCAGTGGCTTTATTACGCATACATCTGCGGCGTTTTGATCTTCGGGGTTAATCTCCTGTTGCAGATCATTGTCCTTTGGTACCAGGTACGCAGAAATCCAATCGTCAAAGACGGGATTTTCAGGATCGTACGAACCAGGGGAAACCGGGCACCCTGCTCATTCGGAAAATATATCTTCATCAATCCTGAGTTGTACGATGAAGAGACGTACCAGCAGATCCTCCACCACGAAAAGATCCACGTCCAGCAAGTGCACAGCCTGGACATCATGCTGGGCGAACTGTGCATGGTGATCCAATGGTTCAATCCCTTCGCCTGGTACTACCGCAAGGCACTGGAAGACAACCTTGAATTCCTGACGGATGCTTTCGTGATCCGCAATCCCAGGGTCAACGCGTCCACGTATCAGATCAGCCTGCTCCGGGTTTCGGCTCCGCACCTTCCCCTGAGCATTACCTCCAATTACAATCAATCATTGTTAAAAAAACGTATAGTCATGATGCACGTACCACCCTCCTCCAAAAAAACGACCTGGAAATATGCCATCCTGCTGCCCTTGCTGCTAGGTATGGCTTGTATCTTCAACCATAGCATCAAGGCGCTGGCCGCCGAAGGAACACCTCCACCGGCAGCCGCCCATCTCAACATCGAAGCACTGCCAGCCGTGCAGGACACCGACCGGCCTGTCGTTTCCAACAGCAATTTCAACTTCAACTTTTCAACCCAACTCAGCTCCAGCCTGTCGCAAAGCCTTTCAACCAGCCTCAGCCAGAACCTGGCCATGAACCTGGCGCTAAATCTCGAACCCATCCACTTAAATGTGCAGGTTGATCCACAAGTCAATGTCGTTGTCGATCCCGATGTCGATGTCGATGTGGATGTAACCCCCGATCACAACACGGGATCCTGGATGGCCAATATCTACGGTGATACCGTGGAAATGACCATGAAAAGCGGGGACCATGAAAACGGCAACTGGACGAGCACCGAACAGTTCATGAAGTCCGACTTTTCCTCCCTCCCTACTACCAAGGGTGACTTCACCGTCACGCGGGAGGCAGGCGTCCTCAAACTGACCGGCGCATTCGATGGCAACGAGGGCTTCGGACACTACGTCTTCGAGCCAAACAAGGATTTCGAGGCCTACCTCACCAAGGTGGGAATCAAGGAAGTCACTGACGAAAGGATGTTCAACGTTTTTACGGGGAATGTAACGCGTCACGGCATCGACGAACTGGCCAAAGCAGGGTATACCGATCTGACCGTGCACGAGCTGACAGGCATGTGCGCCATGAAAATCGACGCGGCTTATATCCAATCCTGGAAGGACATTGGATATAAGGACCTGACTCCCCATGAACTGGTTGGCCTGAAGGCCATGAAAGTAACGGCGGATTATGTGAAGGTCCTGACGTCCGCGGGCTTCAAGGATTTGTCCGCCCACGAACTGATTGCCGCAAAATCCATGGAGATCGACGCGGAATATGTTCAAACGTGGCAGGGTCTTGGGTTAAAGGACCTGAGCATCCATGACCTGGTTTCCCTGAAGTCCATGAAGGTGGATGGAAATTACATGAAGGAATTAGAGTCCGCGGGCCTCAAGGACCTTGGACCTCATGAACTCGTTTCAGCCAAATCGATGGACATAACCCCGGCTTATGTCCAAAATTGGGCCCAGGCGGGGTATAAGGACTTGAGTGTTCACGACCTCGTGGGTCTGAAATCGATGCATGTCGAACCCGCCTATCTCAAAGATTTGGAAGGAGCGGGCCTGAAGGACCTGAGCATACATGACGTGATTTCGGCTAAGTCCATGGACATTACACCGGCATATGTGCAGTCCTGGCATGACCAGGGTTATACGGACTTGTCCATACATGATATGATTTCCCTGAAGTCGGAGGGTATCGATGGCAGTTACATTAAGTCCTGGAAAGAACTGGGTTATGGGGACCTGAAGCCCCATGAATTGATGGCGCTGAAGTCTGAAGGTGTGGATGGAGCCTATTTGAAGGAATTGAAGGATGCAGGCTACGATCACCTCGAGGCCCATGAACTCGTTTCCATGAAGTCCATGAAGATCACTCCCGAATATGTCCAGTCCTTCCAGAAGGTGGGGTATGACCACCTTGCGGTCCACGAGCTGGTTGCGTTCAAGTCGATGGGCGTCACCCCTGAATTCGTGGACAGCTACCGTAAGCTGGGGTTCAAGGATATTCCCCCGCACACCGTGATCGAACTGAAATCCATGGACGTTACACCCGATTATATTACTGCCATGAAAAATAAGGGCTTCAATTCCGCCGACCTGCAGGAATATGTGAAGCTGAAGACGTTCAAATAGCATTTAGGTTTTCTCATGTCTTATCGGCCGGCCTTTTCAGGCCGGCCTTTTTTTATGCGTCCTTGAAATTATTTTCTTATTATTGGCCGCGGATGTAAAACCACAGGTTATGGCTGATTTGGCTAGGGATATTGAATATGCATTTCCCAAGGGGAACCCGCAAACCTTTACTTCCGTTTATAATACTTACTTCGAGCGCCTGTACGTGTTTGCAATGAACATGATCGATGACCAGGGCGAATCGGAAGACATTGTCATCAAAGCATTTACGAAATTATTCGAGCGGCATGCGCATTTCTCTGCGTTACCCCAGATCCGGTCTTTCCTGTATATCACGGTCCGTCACAGTTGCCTGGATTATCTGAAATATGCGCAAAGGCTAACCGAACGACAAAAGCGATTCCAACAAATGGCTGTGCTGGACCAGGATACGGACAACGCTCAAATAGCCGGAGAGGTACTGGCCGCATTATACGCTTCCCTGGAGAATCTTCCCCAAGAAAGCAGGAAAGTCCTGGAATTGATTTATATCGACGGCCTGAAATATCGGGAGGTGGCCGAACGCCTGGGTATATCCCTTGAAACCGTCAAGAGCCAGCGCAAATACGCCATCGATAAATTGAAGAAATCCTTGTCGGCTAATAAACTAATGGCCGTCTGGGCGCTTTATCTTTCCTTTTTTCATTCCCGTTGAAAAAATAATACAGGGCCTTACCCCCTAAACCCCCCGGCCGTCGTTTTATACTGCGTATGGCTGATCCCAATCAAAGAATCGCGGACCTCGTTATTCAATACCTGAAAGGTGACCTGAACCCGGAAGCAATGCTGGAGTTGCAGGCATGGACAGAGGCGTCTGAATCGAACCGGATGTGGTTTGAAGAAATGACCAGGGAATCGTCGATCGCAGGCCAAATGGCCCTGTATGAACAGGCCAGGGCCCGTAAGGAAAGGGTGAGGGCAATCGTTATTCCCAGGAGGAATGCAACTATTCGGCGTCTATGGGTCGCTGCTGCTGCATCTATCCTAATAACGGTTTCGGCTCTGGTTTGGCGGATGGAAGTGCGGCGCCCTGCAGCCCCAGGACAGCGTTTGATGGGAAATGATGTGCGCCCGGGTGGAAACAAAGCCATATTGACACTCGCAAATGGGACCTCGATAACCCTTGACAGCAGCAGGAACGGAATGGTCGCCCAACAGGGCACATCTCGCCTGGTACAATCCAAAACGGGCTTCCTTTCTTATGAGCAAATGACCGGGAAGGAAAGCGGTCCGATCATGTACAATACCGTTGCCACCCCCCGGGGTGGACAGTACAAGGTGGTATTGCCCGATGGCAGCCGGGTATGGCTGAATGCCGACTCGTACCTGCGCTTTCCTACCTCTTTTTCCGCGAAGGAAAGGAAAGTAGAAATAGGGGGAGAAGCCTATTTGGAGGTCGCGGCGAAAAAGGATGCCCCCTTCCGTGTAAAGGTGCGTGGGATGGAGGTGGAAGTACTGGGTACCCGATTCGACGTGATGTCCTATGCGGACGAACCCGGGCCTGAGGCTACGCTGCTGGAGGGTAGGATTAAAGTAAGCGTCCGGGGAAAGGAGGTCGTGCTCCACCCCGGACAACAAGCCAGGGAGACCGAAGTGACCGATGGCGTCGATACGGAGGCTACCATTGCCTGGAAGGAAGGGTTATTCGAATTCCACAAAAGTGACATAGGATCTGTCATGCGACAGATCGCCCGGTGGTATGACGTGGAGGTCATATACGAGGGGCCCAGGACGACCCATAGTTTTTCCGGTAGCATCAGCCGGGACAACAATGCCTCGGCGGTGTTGAGGGTCCTGGAGCTGAGCGGCGTCCACTTCCGGATAGAAGGACGTAAAATCATTGTAATGCCTTAATACAACCAAAACCGGGAGTGCTACCAACACCCCCGGCGGATCTGAGGTTTTCAAGCAATAGCAGACTGCTTATTCAATCACCCCAAACAATTAAAATTATGGATTTAGGGCGACTTCGCAAACCTGTACTTCCAGGGCGGAGGACATTCACCAAAATGCTGTGGGTTATGAAGATAACCGTGATTTTGTTATTGGTTGCTTCCCTGCACGTGTGCGCCGGGGGATATGCACAAGGCCGCGTCACCTTGTCCGAGGACAACGTGCCGTTATCCTCGGTCCTGCGGGATATCGCAAAGCAGACCGGCTACCAGTATTTTTTTGTGGACCAATGGATGAAGGAGACCAAAGCCGTGACGATCCATGTGCAAAATGGTACCCTGAAAGAGGTATTGGATTTATGTTTCAAGGATCAGCCTTTTTCCTATGCCATTGTGCAAAAGACAATTGTCGTGAGCCAAAAGCCACCGGCGACCGATACGGTGCGACACCTACCCGAAGTGAAAGGCCGGGTGGTGAATGACCAGGGAGAAGCCTTGGTCGGTGTATCCATTGCGGTCAAGGGGGAAAACAAGGTTACCCTGACGGACAAGGATGGTCTGTTCACGATAAAGGATGTGCCGGTTGGGGCCAGGTTGCAGGTCAGCTTTGTGGGATATGAAACGCAGGAAATCCAGGTGAGCGGGGCGGCGGAATTGTTTATCCGGATGAAGGTGCACATTTCCCAGATAGAGGAAGTGGTGCTGACCGGATCGGACGGATACCAAACCCTCACCCCCGAGCGCTCGGCAGGGTCTTACAACGTGGTCGACAATGCGCTGGTCGACCGGAGCGTCACCACCAATATTCTGGACAGGCTGGAGAACCTGGTTCCAGGGCTACTGTTCAATCACGGGGACGCTCCCGACCCCTACCTGATCCGGGGTCGGAGCACGATCTACGCAAATGCGGCTCCCTTGATCGTATTGGACAATTTCCCTTACGATGGAGACCTGGGGAACATCAACCCGAATGACGTGGAAAGCGTCACCGTATTGAAGGATGCCGCCGCCGCCGCAATTTGGGGCGCCCGTTCGGGCAATGGCGTCATCGTCATCACGACGAAGCGGGGCAAGACCGCCAGACCGACGGTAAACCTCAACTCCAGCGTGAATGTGCTCGGCAGGCCCGACCTGTTCAGCCTGCACACGATTTCCAGCCCGGATTACATAGGTCTTGAACAAAACCTCTTTTCCCAGGGGTACTATACCAACGACCAGAATTATACGCCGGAGACTCCGGTGATCACCTTGTTGAAGGAAGTCCAGAATGGCACCCTCACGGCGGCCCAGGCCAATGCGCAAATCGATGCCTTCAAAGGCTATGACGTCCGCAATGATGAAAAGAAATATCTCTACCGGACGGGGGTGAATCAACAGCATTCGGTCAACGTGAGCGGGAGCACACCCAACGTCAACTACTACCTCTCCGCGGGATGGGACCATAACCTCAATAACCTGGTGGCTTCCCAGAACGACCGGATCTCGCTGAGGACCTTGAACACCTTCAAGGTCAGCCGGGACCTGCAGGTGGACGCCGGGATCAACTATACCCAAACCATCGCCAAAAACGGTAATAACCCTGGTTCCACCTATGTCAGTCCCATCAGTGGAAAGTCCTTCTACCCCTACGCGCAGTTGGCCGATGCCAAGGGTAATCCCCTTCCTGTTTATACGGACTACCAACAAAGTTACCTGGACACCGCGGGAGGAGGCGGCCTCCTGGACTGGACCTGGAAACCCATCGCCGATATTTACAATGAAAACAATACCACTACTACCGAGGATTTCGTGGTGAACGTGGGCCTCCGGTACCGGATATTCAAAGGCTTGAGCGCCGAGGTGAAATACCAGTACGAGAATTCCCCAAGCACGGACAACAACTATTACAGCGGGAATTCCTATTACGCCCGGAACATGATCAATTCATTTACGCAAGGTTTTCCGGGGAATTTTTCGTACCCCCTCCCCGTGGGTGGGATCCTTTACGTCACCAATAGCGGCATTACCTCCCACCAGGGTAGGGCACAGCTCAGTTATACCGCCGGCCTGGGATCGAAAGACCGGATCTCGGCTATAGGAGGATACGAGATCCGTAGCGCCATCAACACGGGGAGCTCCGGCGTCTATTACGGATACAACCCGGATGACGCTTCCGTCATTTCCAACATCGATTTTACGACCCAATACCCTATGTACTATGAACCCTACTTGTACAATCAGGTCCAGAACGTCCAATCGGTCTCCAAAACGACGGACCATTTCCTGAGCTATTACCTGGATGCATCGGACACTTACATGGACCGGTACATCCTTTCGGGGAGCGCCCGTAAAGACGAGGCCAATCTTTTCGGGGTCAGTGCCAACCTGAAGGGCGTTCCCCTTTGGTCCCTGGGCGGAGGCTGGATACTCAGCAAGGAGAAGTTTTATACCCTCTCCTGGCTGCCGTACCTGAAGGCCAGGGCAACGTACGGGTATAATGGGAATATTTCACGGGTAACCTCCGCGCTCACCACCATCAAATATTTCAATGGTGGAGCTAATCAGACCCCACTGGCCGCTGCCGCCATTGAAAACCCCCCGAACCCGAACCTGCGTTGGGAAATGGATGGCATCACCAATTTCGGGTTGGATTTCGCCCTAAAAAGAAATGTTATCTCGGGGACCGTGGAGTACTACCTGAAAAACGACAAATCACTGATGGGGCAGGCGCCCGCCGATCCTACCTGGGGGCTCGCCCAGAATGGTGGCCAAAGTTTCTATTTCGGGAATGTGGCCAACATGAAGGGGAAGGGGGTGGATATGCAACTCAATACCCGCAATACGAGCGGCGCTTTCAAGTGGGAAACGCACTTCATCCTCAGTTATTCCACATCCAGGATCACTCGCTACCTGCTGCCCTTAAGTACCCAGGGAAGTGTTTACCTGCAGGACGGCGTTGTTAACCCAGTGCAGGGAAAGCCTGTCTTTTCGATGTATAGCTACAAATGGGGGGGATTGGATCCCACTACCGGAGATCCCCTGGGCTACCAGAACGGAAAAACCAGCAATAGTTGGGGCAGTCTGATCACGGTTCCCCTGGACAGCATGGTGTACAATGGGTCGGCCCAACCGACCTGGTTTGGCGCGTTGCGCAATGATTTTACCTACCGGAACTTCACCCTTTCAGTCAACATCAGCTACAAGCTGGGGTACTATTTCAGGACCCCGTCGGTCCAATATGGCTCCTTGTTCAGTAATTGGACCGGGAACAGCGATTATGCGGCACGCTGGCAAAACCCGGGGGACGAAAAAAAGACCCACGTGCCTTCCATGGTTTACCCGGATAACCCGAGCAGGGATGGGTTTTACGAGGATGCACAGGTCCTGGTGCAAAGGGCCGACAATATCCGCCTGGAGGATGCCTCCCTGAGCTATGATATGGACAGGGTGAACTGGAGAAAATTACCGTTCAGCCACGTTAAAATATTCGTATACGCCACTTTCCCCCGAGGGGTGTTGTGGCAGGCATCCAAATACGGATATGACCCTTATTATACCAACCAACCCAAGCCTGGGAATACACTAGCCGGGGGTTTGAATATTACATTTTAACCGAATTGATCATGAAAAGTTTACCGCATATTTGGGGGATCGCCTTACTGATGGGAGGCATGGCCTCCTGCAGCAAATCCTCTTTTCTGAATACAAAGCCCAACCAATCCCTGGTGGTTCCATCTTCCATTGCCGATTGCCAGGCCATCCTCGACAACGATGGGGTCATGACGGGAGATAATGGTGATGGCGTCCTTCCTTCACTGGGGGAGGTTGGTTCGACTGATTTCTACTCGCTGAATTCGGATTACAATACGAGGTGGAATGTGATCGACAAGAATGCGTATGTCTGGAACGCTGTCGTATACGAAGGCAACACCGTATTAGACTGGGATTATCCCTATCTGGCTGTGTTCTATGCTAACCAGGCTTTAAGCGGGTTGGCTTCCGTTCCCATACCGGAAGGTCAGCAGGGCGCATGGAATAACGCGGAAGGGCAGGCGCTGTTCATGAGGGCCATTATGTTCCATGACCTGGCCCAGGTCTTTGCGCCTCCCTTCGACAGCAGCACCGCTTCCACGGATTGGGGCATCCCCCTGAAACTTTCCCCGGACGTCACCGAGCAAGTGGTTCGGGCCACGGTCCAGGAAACGTATACCCAGATCATCAAGGACCTGAAAGGGGCCATTGCCTTGTTACCCCTGACCCAACCATATCCCACGAGGCCCAACAAATCGGCGGCCTACGGGCTCATGGCGAGGGTATACCAGTCCATGGGAGACGATCAGGACGCTTTTTTGTACGCGGACAGCAGCCTCCAGCTGACGAACACCTTATTGAACTTCAACAGTATCGCCAAAATCACCCGATGGAATGTGGAAGTCCAGTTCAGTTGCTTGCTGATAAAAAATGGCGACGGCATTCTTTATTACGCCCCCATTGATAGCAATTTGTATAGTTCCTACCAGTCCAATGATTTGCGCAAAACCTATTTCTTCAGCAATTATAGTTCTTCCATCCCCCTTCCGACTTTCCACAAGGGAAGTTACAATGGGGGAGGCGTCTATCTGTTCGGGGGCATTGCGACGGACGAGGTGTACCTGATCCGGGCCGAGTGCAATGCCAGGCTTGGCAATACCGCCGCCGCCATGAGCGACCTGAATACCCTCCTGGTGAATCGCTTTGCGACTGGGACCTTCGTGCCTTATACAGCCACCGGTCCATCGGACGCCCTGACCCAGATCCTCACGGAAAGGAGGAAGGAGTTGTTGATGCGGGGCCTCCGGTGGATGGATTTGCGGAGGCTGAACAAGGATCCTGACTATGCGGTCACACTCACCCGCGTGATCAACGGGCAAACCTATACCCTTCCCCCCGGCGATCCCCGGTATACCTACCCCATCCCGGATGATGTCATTTCCTTTAACCCTACAATGCCCCAGAATGTTCGCTAGATGGACCCTATGTTTGCTCCTCCTTGTGGGGAACCTCCACGCCCAATCCTATTTCCAGGTAGGCGACACTTTGCCTGATGTATCCTTTACCATGATCCATTATCCGACATCCAGTGCGCGGATTTCTGATTTCAAGGGTAAGTTGCTGATCCTGGACTTTTGGGCGACGATCTGCTCGAGTTGCATCGATGCCTTTCCCAAGATGACGGCATTTCAGGAAAAGTTCAAGGACCAGTTGATGATCCTCCCCGTGACGGGCTATGGCACCAAGGCGAATAACGAGGCTTTCTTCGAAAAAAGGAAGCGTTTGGGCTATCCGGTTGACCTTCCCTCGGCGGTGGAAGCGGATTCTTTTTACAAGCGGTTTGCGTCGCCGGGACTTCCCTATGAGGTTTGGGTCGATGCGCATGGGGTGATCATGGCCATCACAGGCGGAGATGCCGTTACGGAAAAAAATATCCAGAAGGTACTTGGAGGAAGAGAGGTGAAGCTCCCCCTCATGCACCGGGATATGCAATTTTCCATGCACGCTCCTCTGTTGGTCAACGGAAATGGAGGCCCCGACAGTGCTTTTGCGTACCGGTCAATGATTACGGGGAGGATCGACAGCATCGGCAGCATTGGCCTGTACCTGGGTTTGGTAGTGGATTCTTCCGCGGATGGAATCCGTTTATTCGTGGCCAACAGGACACTTTCCCAGATGTATGCCGCGGCATACCAGGAATGGGTCCCCGACCAGATCCCTTTATTGACCTCCGATGGGCAGGGCAAGTTGTTGGAGAAAGACCTGAAGGATGGGGACCGGGTCCGGGAATGGCATGAACTGATCGATTCGGGTATCCATATGACGAATCAGGAGTTCATGGACAGGTATGACCATTGTTACGAATTGATCCTACCCTACGGCTATACCAAAAAGGAGGCATATCGCTGGATGATCGACGACCTGGACCGCTTTTTCCATATCCGGTCAGAAATAGCCTGGCGAGAAGTTCCGGCCCTGGCCCTGGTCAGGCTCCCCGGTTCCCGGCTTCCAGACAGTACGACCCGCCGGCTCGAAGTGACCTACGTGGGAGACGATTTCAGGATGACCGGATATCCCCTCGACGACTTCATCCGTTTCCTTTTTCTTCATATCGATTTGCCATTGGCCGTCAACCGGACGGGTATCTCCCGGAATATCGACCTCCATTTGCATATCGGCAGGCGCGAATCCGTACCCTCTTTGAACCAGCAACTGGAAGCATATGGGCTGAAGCTGGTCCCGACCACCCTTAGTGTAAAAAAACTCATACTCAAAGATGCACAACAGTAGCAGTTGATTTTTTCTCATGTCTGACGGCCGCCTTTTTCTGGGCGGCCTTTTTTTTGTCAGGCGGCGCCGGGGCGGTCCCGAAAAAGGCTAAATTTACCCCTACTCAATAGCCGATCAGCATGATACATAGATACCTAGTCGTCGTTTTAATGGCCGCGGCGGGCATGTCTGCCTGTGCGCAGACGCCCCGTTCCTACAGCAGCGCGGACATCCTGCAGCAAATGGAGCAATTGAAGGTCCTGGGTTCGGTCCTGTATGTGGGCGCACACCCGGACGATGAGAATACCCGCCTGCTCGCGTGGCTGGCCAAGGGAAAAAAGGTAAGGGCCGCCTACCTGAGCCTCACGAGGGGCGACGGAGGCCAAAACCTGCTGGGTGACGAACAGGGTATCGAGCTGGGCCTGATCCGGACCCAGGAGCTGCTGGCGGCCCGGCGCATCGATGGGGCCGAGCAATTTTTTTCCCGGGCTTACGACTTCGGCTTCAGCAAATCTTCCGACGAATCCCTTAGGATTTGGGGCAGGGACTCCATACTCGCCGATGTCGTTTGGGTGATCCGTATGTTTCAACCCGATGTCATCATCACGCGCTTTCCCGAGGACGCCAGGGCGGGACACGGACACCACTCCGCATCCTCCATACTGGCTCATGAGGCCTTTGCCGATGCAGCCGATCCCACGAAATTCCCCGAACAATTCGCCTACGGTGTCAAACCCTGGCAAGCCAAACGCATATTGTGGAACACCTTCAATTTCGGAGGAGCGAATACGACGAGTCCGGGACAATTCCATATGGATGTCGGGGACTATAATGCACTTCTTGGGAAAAGCTATGGCGAAATCGCTTCCGAAAGCCGCAGTCAGCATAAGAGCCAGGGCTTCGGGATCGCCTCCTCCAGGGGTGTTTCCAACGAATATTTTCTGACGACCGCGGGCGATCCTCCCACCAACGATTTACTCGACGGGATCGATACGGATTGGAGCAGGATAGGGGCGGCGGATGTGAACGGCGCAGTCGATTCACTGATTGCCGGCTATGACACCAATCACCCGGCCAGGAGCCTCCCCGCCCTCGAAAGGGTGACTGCCCGCGTGGAAGCCCTTCCCTCCGGGTACTGGAGGAATTACAAACTCAACCAGCTCCACCACCTGGAAAACGAGTGCAGCGGCCTCTATGTGGAAGCCTACGTCACGCGGCCTTACCTGGTAAGGGGTGAGGACGCAACGGTGACGGTTTACGTGATCGACCGCGGTCCCGAGCCCATTACTATTACCCACCTCCTCGTGGGCACAAAGGATAGCGTGATCCACATGTTGTTGCCGGAAAACCAACCCCAGGTATTCACCACGACCATCCATATCCCCAGCGATGCGCCTTTGTCCCAACCCTATTGGCTGGAAGAGGAAAAATCGGAGGGCCGCTTCACCGTCGACAGGCAAACCGATATTGGGAAACCCCAAAGCGATGCGCCCCTCCTGGCCACGATCGGCCTTTCCGAGAATGGGACCAGGGACCTGATCCTTCCCGTCCAGTACAAGCATACCGATCCCGTCCGGGGGGAACTCTATCAACCCCTGGAAGTCGTGCCATCCCTGTTGGTTTATTTCCAGCCCGATGTCATATTGGATAACCTGGAGCCACCCTTTCATCCCCAGCTCAAGGTAACGGTGATGCCCACTACCCATATCTATGCCCGGAACCTGACGATCAACATCAACAATGGGAAAAACGGCTACCTGGTCGGAAAAGGTAAACAAGACCTGGAAAAAGACAAATCTTATGAATTCGATATACCATACAACGAAGGATATATGAAGTCGGCGCGCGGCACGACGGTCGACGTATCGGTGATCGTGCAAACGGAAGATAGCAGCGGCAGCCAGGTATTGGGATCGGGCACATATGGGACGGGGCTGACGGAAATCAATTACCAACATATCCCCTTCATCCATTATTTCCACGGAACCGTTTCCAAGGTGATCGGCGCGCCAGTGAAGATCAGGGGCAAATCCATCGGCTACATTATGGGTGCCGGAGACAAGGTCCCGGCCGACCTGGAGCTCATGGGGTATGAAGTTACCATGCTCAAGGAGCAGGACGTGCAGAAAACGAACCTTTCCCGCTTTGACGCCATCGTGACGGGCGTCAGGGCCTTCAATACCCAGCCCTGGCTCAAAGGGGTGCTACCCCTCCTGATGGAGTATGTTCATGAAGGCGGTGTTCTCCTTGAGCAATACAACAACCCCAACGGAATTGGGGGCATCCAACTGGGACCCTATCCCTTCCGCATCGGCGGAGGGCGGGTAACCGACGAAACCGCTGCGGTCAATTTTATTGATCCGGCCAACCCGGCCCTGCATTATCCCAATGAAATCGGCGCCTCCGATTTCGAGGGGTGGGTTCAGGAAAGGGGGCTATATTATGTGTCTGATTTCGATCCCGCCTACCAGGCCATATTAAGCATGCAGGACCCCGGTGAGTCGCCTCAAAAAGGTTCGCTCATTACTGCCAGCTACGGAAAGGGAAAGTTCGTCTATACTTCTCTTGCTTTCTTTCGGCAATTGCCGGCCGGGGTACCCGGGGCGTATCGCCTGTTGGCGAATTTGCTCGCGAAACCGCCTGTAAAGTAGGGTCCGGCGCCTCAAAGTCAAGAACTATATTTGCACGCATGACAGACAAACCCACGCGAAGAGGGCCCGAATTCGGGCTGGTGATTGGCGTAGCGCTGGGTATTGCCCTGGGACTGATATTCAAGGAAGTCGCCATCGGTATCCTGGTCGGTGCTGGTTTGGGTCTGTTGCTGTTCAGAGGTCGAAAAAAATGAAAACGGAAGACGATAAGGCGCCCCTGCTAGGGAGCTGGACCGCGTGGTACGTGTTGGTCCTGGTCGTGCTGTTGGCATGCATCGGGGCATTCTATTGGTTTACTAAACATTTTTCATGAGCAGCATAGATTGGGTGGTATTGGTTACCACGCTCCTGGGCGTGATCGTCTATGGAGTCGTGAAGAGCCGTACGTCCAAGAGCCTGGATGGGTATTTCCTGGGGGATCGCTCCATGCCCTGGTATATCATCCTGCTGAGCATCATGGGTACCCAGGCTTCCGCTATCACCTTCCTGTCCGCTCCCGGCCAGGCCTACACCGACGGGATGCGTTTCGTGCAATATTATTTCGGACTGCCGGTTGCCATGGTTGTGCTTTGCGTAGCCTTCGTCCCCATTTTTCACCGCCTCAGGGTATACACCGCATATGAATTCCTGGAGAACCGCTTTGATGTGAAGACCCGGACCCTGACGACCTTCCTGTTCCTGATGCAAAGAGGCCTTTCCACGGGCATCAGCATTTATGCCCCTTCGATCATCCTTTCCTCCCTGTTGGGTTGGAACATTTATTGGACGAATATCGTCATGGGTGGCCTGCTCATCACCTACACGGTGACGGGGGGCGCCAAGGCGGTGGCCTATACGCAACAACTACAACTGATCGTCATCTTTACCTCCCTGATCATCGTGGGTTACATGGTGGTTCACCTCCTGCCTCCCAAGGTCGGATTGTGGCAGGCGCTGCACGTCAGCGGGCGCCTGGGCAAGTTAAATGCCCTGACGACCGGTGTAAAGGGAAAGTCCTTCGACTGGACGGACAGGTACAATATCTGGAGCGGCCTGATCGGAGGTTTTTTCCTGGCCTTGTCTTACTTCGGAACCGATCAGTCCCAGGTAGGACGTTACCTGACCGCCAAAAGCCTGACCGAAAGTCGACTGGGATTGCTGATGAACGGATTGGTGAAGATCCCCATGCAATTCGGCATCCTCCTGATCGGCGCACTCGTGTTTGTTTTCTATCAATTCTATCCCGCGCCGATTTTCTTTAACAAGGTTCAGACGTCTCGCGTTAGTTCTTCCGTATACCGGGCTCAGGGAGATAGCCTCATTATCCGCTATAACGCCCTGTCCCAGGAAAAGCAACTCGCCGTGAGCGCCTATTCGGATGCGCTCAGCCGTGGCGACACTACTGTGGAACACCGCATGGGAAATGTGCTTCAGGATTTGCACACCAGGGATGCGTCCCTTCGTGGCTCCTATCAACAGCTGCTGTCCTCGAAGGAACTGGCAGGGGGAGAAAACAACGACGTCAATTACATTTTCCTTCGTTTCGTCCTTGACTATCTGCCCCTCGGAATGGTTGGCCTCCTGATCGCGGTCATTTTCCTGGCGGCCTGGGGCAGCATTGCCGCGGCGCTGAATGCCCTGGCCAGTTGCTCGGTGGTAGACATCCACAAAAAGTTTTTCCGCAAGGAATGTTCCAACGAGGAAGACTACCGCACTTCCCGCTGGTATACCCTGGGCTGGGGAGTGTTTTGTATCGGTACGGCCCAGTTTGCATCCCACCTGGGTAGCCTGATCGAGGCCGTGAATATCCTGGGGTCCCTGTTTTACGGAACCATGCTGGGGATATTCCTGGTGGCCTTTTACCTGAAAAGGGTGGGAGGCACGGCCGTGTTCTGGAGCGCCCTCATCGCCGAATGCGGCGTGGTGGCCTTGTTCAAATGGAGTTCGGTTGGATTCCTTTGGCTGAATGCAGTGGGGGCCCTCGGCGTATTGGGGCTCGCCTGGATTTTGTCATTCTTCCGTCCACGCCCCACCGTGCCGGGCACCTCAGCCACCTAGAAGTGAATACGTAACCTTCCCCTCCGCCCTTTCCCTTTCTTTTTCCAATGAGGCCCTTGCAGGAGCAGGCGTTTAGCCTCCGCGTCGCAGCCGTTGCAGAGGGATTGGTCTACGCTGACATGGATAGGATTCCCTTCCTTGTCCAATTGGAAACTCAGGGCCACGTCCCCGTGAATATTATTATGAAGGACCTCTTCCGGCAAATGCAAGCTGGTGGAGAGGTAATGGTTATAATCATCCCAGCCATCGATGGGTTCCAGGTTCGAACTGTCGGCGATGGCGTGGTAAGGGCCGTTGGCCTGCTTGGCTTCTGCAAAGGACTTTCGGTCAATCGAGGCCACAACCACGTCATTCAAGGAGGTGTTGCGCAGGTCCAATTGAATGGGGGTCCGCTGATTTGCGTTGATTTCACGGGTGACAAATCCAACCGCGCTGACGCTGACCAGCGCATTGGTATCTGACAGCGGCAGCCTGAAATATCCGTTCGAATCGCTTAAGACACCCAATTTACTGTTCAGCTGGCGGATGCTGGCGAAGGGCACGGGTTGGTTCGAGTTGTCGAGGACCCGGTTAATGAAGATTTTGCCTTGCGTGTCTGCCTGCACACCGGGGATCTTTTTGAATATTTCGGCTTGGGGTGGCGCTGCGGCTACCCCGGCTTGCCGGACTTGCAAGGAATCTGCCGGGAGCCGTCGTTCGTTGGAATCAGCCTTGGCGTAAGCCTCCGCCGGCTGCGCGATCAGGTACCCCTGATGGAGGATTTTCCGCCGGTGCTTGGGCAGGACGAGCACAATGGAATCCACGGCCGACACAACCTTGTCCGGGGACGGCTGCGCCTGCCTGGCTGCTTGCTGGACCTCGGCTGCCCGCGGGGCTGGGGCTTGCGGGACCTCGGCTGCCCGTTGCGGCGAGGCTTGCTTTGCCGCGATAGGACTTGGGTGCCTGCCGAGGTACCATATGAATATCCCTCCGCCGAGCAAAACCACCACGAGGACGGCGGCCGCCGCTCCCCACGTGCGCATAAAAACAACGAAAGAGCGCCTTTTCCGCGCAACCCGCTCGTCCAGGCGCGTGCTCAGGATCGCTAAGTCGTTGGTGGGGTCGGCGGAGTGCGTATACCCCTCCAGGGCCTCCTCCAAAAGGGGGTCCTCCAGCGCCGCTTTTTCCAGCGCGTTGCGCTCGGCAGAGGACATCAGGCCACTGTGGTAGCGGTGGATGTCCCCGGCGGTATACCGTTTCCTATTGGGCTCCCCTGTGAACATGAACTTTCTTTTCCATACATATTTTCAGGTTCCTGCGGGCGTTCTGGATATGACTGCGCACCTTATTCCATTCATAACCCGTCAGGTCGGCAATTTCATTATAGCATTTGTTTTCTTCATAAAAAAGGAGGATGGTCCGTCGTTGGTCCTCCGGCAGCGCCTCCAGGCATTTTTCCAGGCGTTGAAGGTTTTCCTCCTTAAGGTGCGGGTCCTCTATGGATTGCATAACGGGCTCCTGGCCCAATTCCACGATCTTTCCTTTTCCGGCCGAGCGGAGTTGCATCAGGCAGTAATTTTTGGCCACCTGGTAGAGCCAGGATTTAAAGTATTGTACAGGATTGGGTTTGGCCAGATCACGCACCAGGACTTCAAATATGCCCATAACGGCGTCCCTGGCCAGCTCGGGGTCTTCGAAGTATTTGAGGCACAGGCCATATACCAGGTCCATGTACCGCTGGTAGAGGTCCCCGAGTGCCTGCAGGTCCTTATCCCGCTGGTAAGCCTCCAGGAGTTCCCCATCCGGGCGCTCCGTTTTTATGGATTTCAGGAAGGGCATCCGGGTAGAAAATTAAGGATTTACTTCTGAAACCCCGGGTGATATGACTCCAGCGTCTTCCTGAGGTATTCCCGGTCGAGGTGGGTGTATATCTCGGTGGTCGTAATGCTCTCGTGCCCCAGCATCTCCTGGACGGCCCTGAGGTCCGCCCCTCCTTCCACCAGGTGGGTCGCGAAGGAGTGGCGGAAGGTATGGGGGGAAATGGTTTTATTGATGGAGGCTTTTTGGGTCAGCTCCTTAATGATGTAGAAGATCATGACCCGTGACAAGGCGCTTCCCCGGCGGTTGAGGAATACGAAATCCTCCTGCCCCGGCTTGATCGGCAAATGGACGCGGATTTGGTCGCGGTACAGGATCATGTACTTGAGGGCATCCCGGCCGATGGGCACCAACCTTTCTTTATCTCCCTTTCCTATGACCCGGATGAAACCTACGTCGGCATATACGTGGGAAAGGCGTAGCCCCACCAGCTCGCTGACGCGTAACCCGCAACTGTAGAGGGTTTCCAGGATAGCGCGGTTCCGGCCTCCCTCGGGGGTGCTGTGATCGATCAGGCTCAGCATCCTTTCGATTTCCTCGAAAGTCAGGACATCAGGGAGGGCTCTCTTGAGCTTTGGGCCTTCCAGGAGCTCCGTAGGATCGACCCGCACGATCTGTTCCAGGAGGCAATAGCGATAAAATGATCGGAGTCCTGATAAAATACGACCCTGCGTGGAGGGGGTCATGTGCAGGGAAGCGATCCACTGGAGAAAAAACCTCAGGTCATCCGTACTGAGCTGCTCGGGCGTCTTCAGATGCGTGGTATACTGAAGATATTGGGTCAGCTTATCGACATCCCCAAGGTAAGCCTCCACCGAATGGCCGGACAGGGACCGCTCCAGTTGGAGATAGGCCTTGAACCCTTTTTTATAAACCTCCCACATATTGCTTTGTCGTCAATTCCCCCTAATTTCGGTCTTTCATTCAAATATAGATGAACCTCCGCTCCTTCAGGCAAAAGTTAGCCCAAAAGAAACCCAGACTGCGCCGCTTCCTTACCCGCCTGGAGAAGCATCCCCCCAAGGGATTCAAGCAACTGGCCCTGGCGGCCGACCGCCTCACCTGGACAGAAGTGGCATGCCTGAGCTGCGGCAATTGCTGCCGCTCCATGACGCCTACCTACACCAAGGATGATCTTTCACGGATCGCCGCGCATCTCTCCATGACTCCCAAGGCCTTCAAAGCGAAATGGCTGGTCAAGGATGAGGAAGGGGACTGGATGAACCGCAGCCGGCCCTGCCAGTTCTTCAACAGCAAGGACTTCAAGTGCTCGATTTACGAGGTCAGGCCCGCCGATTGCGCGGGGTTTCCCCACCTGACGAAAAAGAAGCCCCTGGAATATATGCACGTATACAAGCAGAACGTGGAATATTGCCCCGCGACCCAGCGGTGGGTGGAACATCTCGAGGAGATGGTGAAGGCGCAGTGAGTGCCTCCGGCGCGCCGCTGTCGCCGCCCGCGACGATGCCGCCGCCCGTCGCGATGCCTCCGCCGCCCGTCGCGACGGGGCGATTACTTATGAATTTCGCTGGTAAAATGAAACTCGATCTCGGGGTTGTTCGTGCGCTCCGTATTCAGGAACCACTCGCTCTGCGCCAGGTAAACCATGTGATTATCCTTGTCCTCGACGACATTCTGGGGTTTGTACCGCGCAAAATCCTCCAACTTCTTGGGATTCTCCGACGTAATCCAGCAGGCCTTAAAGAAAGGCAAAGAATTGAACTGGCAGGATGCCCCGTATTCCTGTAACAACCGGTATTGAATCACCTCGAACTGCAGGTCGCCCACACACCCGATGATCTTCCGGTTGCCCCCGTGTTGGGTAAAGAGCTGGGCCACCCCCTCGTCCGTGAGTTGTCGCACCCCTTTCTCCAATTGCTTGGTTTTCATGGGATCCTTGTTGACCAACTCCTTGAACAATTCGGGAGAAAAGGAGGGGATGCCTGTATAGTAAAAGTCCTCCCCTTCGGTCAGGGTGTCCCCGATCTTGAACTGACCCGTATCGAAGAGACCGATCACATCCCCCGGAAAGGCCTCTTCAATGACGTCCTTGTCCCTGGCCAGAAACGAGTAGGGATTGCTGAACCGTACGTCCTTGTCGAGCCGGACATGGTGATAGAAGGTATTCCGTTGGAACCTGCCCGAACAAACCCTGAGGAAGGCGATCCTGTCGCGGTGTTTGGGGTCCAGGTTGGCGTGGATCTTGAAAATGAAGCCGCTGAATTTTTCTTCCGTGGGAGCCACGATCCGCACATTGGTTGGCCGGGGCAAGGGGGAAGGGGCGATGCGGATGAAGGTGTCCAATAATTCGCGGACCCCGAAATTGTTGATAGCGCTCCCGAAAAAGACCGGGGCCACCTTCGCCTTCAGGTAATCGTCCACGGTCAACTCGCCATACACGCCATCGATGAGCTCGACGTACGGCTTGCGCGCGTCCAG
>CAZJDB010000096.1:0-12232 GCA_964544695.1 uncultured Chitinophagaceae bacterium | reverse complement strand
CCCATCCCGCGGAAGGCGTTTACATTACCTGCCGCGGTCCCTGGTTCACGGGTAGCTTTGCGCGGTATTCCTTCGGCCTCGACAGCCAGCACCTCACGGTAACCGTGATTGCACCCGCACATGAAGCACCGGGCAGACCATGGGTTTTCCGGGCTGATTTCGTGGATGACCAGGAAGATTTGTCTTTTCTGGCTGCGGGATACCATGTCGTCATCGGCCCCGTGGGCACCAATGCGGATGGCCCGCTTCCGGGGGAATGGGATATAGTGTACCGTTACCTGACGGGGCACGGATTTTCAAATAAGGTGGTGATGGAAGGGGACGGTGGCTCGGTGGCTTTCATCAATTTGTGGGCTAACCTTCACCCCGACTGGGTGTCCAGGGTCCTTGCGGAGGACCCGCTCCCGCCCGGCGACACGGCCCGGCCGCCCGCCGCTGCCCGCGGCCAGCTCCTGGCCGGCACCGCCAAGGTAAACCTTACCCCACCCAATGACGACGAGCCCTTGCACGACTCCATATACGCCCGAAGCCTGGTCCTGGATGTGAACGGCCTGCGCATCGGTTTCGTGTCTGTGGATTTGGCCGTGTTCACGAGTGCCCGGGTGGTGGAAACCTGTAAGGCAAAATATGGACTTGCCCAGCTCATGATCTGCTCCAGCCACAGCCATTCGGAGCCCCAAAAGCATGGGGGCCGGTCCTTTGAGCACGATAACCCTTACACGCCCTTTTACGAGGACCAACTCATTAAGGCAGTAGGCCTGGCCGTTAGTAATATGTTCCCCGCGCGGATCGCGGCGGGGCACCGGAGCTTTCCCCAATTGGGCTTTAACCGCTTGATCGTCCGGGACGACGGGCACGCCCGGGAATCCTGGTTTGGGGACGAGCACTATACCTCCGAGAACCCGGAACGCATTCCCTTCGGCCCTGTGGACCCGGAGGTGGGCGTCATCCGCATTGAAGATATGCAAGGAAAGCCCAGGGCGATCCTCATGAACTATGCCTGCCACGCCGATGTCGTGTGTTTTAACTATGCTATTTCCGCGGACTACCCCGGGATAGCCTGCCGGAAAGTAGAGGAGGCCTTTGGAGGAGAAGTGAATTGCCTGTTCGTCCAGGGCGCGGGAGGTAATGTAGAACCCCTGATGATCAGTTCCCGGAGAACAGGACCGGACGATCCCTTTCAAACCGACTACCGGCCCATGGTCAGGACAGGGGAGTTGCTGGCCAATGAGGCGATACGCCTGGCCAGGAGCTTGCACCCGGAAGAAACGACAGGAACGGACCTTCGCTTTATGGAGGATTCCCTCTCCTTCACGGGTCGCTTCAATGAGGCTTTGCATTTCGACGTTCATCTATCCACCATTCTCATTGACAGCACCATCGTCATTGCCGCCTGCCCCGGCGAGCTCTTCTCTACCTTGCAGTTGGATTGGAAGAAGAAAGTTGCCGAGGGCGCTGGTAATCCCTTCCTATTCGGTTACACGTGGTCCTCGGGACGATGGCCCGGATACGTGGCGGACATACACTCCGCGGCCCAGGGTGGGTTCGGGGCCGACCAGGATCCGGGAATCATAGAAGTCGGAGCCGGGGAGCGCATCATGATCCGCCAGCTTGAAAATTTTTACCGGCTCACCGGCCTGATGCGCGATAAGCCCGGCCCGGTTGGATTTACGCCCGGCCAGCGCTGGGTCATCACTCCCGTACCTCCCGGAAAACCATAGTACCTTCATTTAAGTAAATACCGCTTATGCATTATCGGCTTCTCCTTTTCCTCTGTCTGCCTCTCATGGCAACCGCTCAGGCCAAATACCCCTATCAAAACGCCTCCCTTCCCATCAACCAACGCGTAAGCGACCTCCTTGGCCGCATGACGGTGGAAGAAAAAATCCGCCAGTTGGATATGTTCTGGGGCAGGGAAGTGGCCGATATGCAGGGTCACGAAGCGGATGCCTATGATCCGGCCAAGGTGAAGCAGGAAATCGGCGACCATGGTATCGGTTCCATACACGACTTTTATCCCCTCACCGCGGCCATACCTAACCGGATCCAGCAATACACCAGGGAAAACACACGCCTGGGCATTCCAGTGCTCTTCATAGAAGAAGGGCTGCATGGATACTGCGGGCTGGGCGGCACCGAATTCCCCATTCCCCTTCACCTGTCCAGCGCCTGGGATACTTCCCTGGTCAGGAAGGTAGGACGCGTTATTGGTACGGAAACCCGGGCGCATGGCGTGGACATGATCCTGGGACCCGTCCTGGACCTGGCGCGGGATCCCCGCTGGGGCAGGACAGAAGAAACGTATGGCGAAGACCCCTACCTGAACGCCCGCAATGGGGTGGCCATGGTCGAAGGTATACAAGGCAGGGGTTTGCGTTTTCCCGATGCCGTCATTGCGGAGCCCAAGCACTTTGCCGTGCATAGCGTGCCCGAAGGCGGGAGCAATACCGCCCCGGCAAATATGGGAGAACGGGAAGCCCGCTCTTCTTTCTTGTATGTCTTTGAAAGAGCCGTACGGGAAGCCCATGCGATGGGTATCATGGCCGCTTACAGCGAATTGGACGGGATACCCTGCGTGGATAACCATTGGCTCCTCACCGAGGTGCTTCGAAAGGAATGGGGCTTCCAGGGATTTGTGCTTTCCGACCTGGGCGCCATCAAGATGACCATCACCGACCACCACGTGGCCGCGGACACCGCCGATGCCCTGGCCCAGACCCTGAAAGCGGGGCTGGACATGCAGTTCTATGACTTCCATCACGAGAGTCTGGTCACAGCCATTAAAGAAGCCCTGGCCCGAAAGGAATTGAGCATGCAGGACCTGGACAGAGCAACTGGCGATGTGCTTCGCGTAAAGTTCGACCTGGGGCTGTTCGACCACCCCTATACCGATACTACCCTGGTCTCCTCCGTCGTACATACCCAAGCCAGCCAGGACCTGGCGCTGCGGGCCGCGCGGGAGGGCATTGTTTTGCTCAAGAACGACGGGCGCCTGCTTCCCCTGGATCCCGCCCATCAGTCCATTGCCCTCATAGGCCCTCTGGCCACCAGCGATTTTACGGGCGGTTATTCGGGGCCGTCAGCCCGGGGGATCTCGATCCTGGATGCCTTGAAGAATTCCGGAGCCAGGGTTACTTATGAAAAGGGATATGAAGCCCCCGAGCGGCATATCACCGATACCAGCAACTATCCCGGACAAGCGGACCTCATCCAGAAAGCGGTGAACCTCACCCTTCAGTCCGATGTAGCCGTGGTCGTGCTGGGGGAAGAAACGTGGGAAGTGGGGGAAGGAAAGGACCGGACCAACCTGGACCTGGGGCCCAGGGCCATGGCCCTGATCCAGGCCCTGAACGCCACGGGTAAACCCATAGCCGTGGTGCTCTTCAACGGGAGGCCGCTCAGCATCGACTGGGTAGCCGCCCATATCCCTTCCATCGTGGAGACCTGGTTTGCGGGGGAAAAAGGTGGACAGGCCATTGCAGACGTCCTTCTGGGAAAGGTCAATCCATCGGGTAAGCTACCCATAACTTTTCCCAGATCGGTAGGACAACTACCTTTGTATGGCGCCCGGAAGCCCACTTCTTACCATCGCTACGTGGATGAGGCCGATACCGCGCTCTTTCCCTTTGGGCACGGACTCAGCTATACCCAATTCGCCTACGCCAACCTGCGCGTCAGCCCCGAAAGCATAGCCCCCGGAGGCAGCGCCGATGTAAGCGTCGACATCACCAATACCGGGGACAGGGCCGGGGCCGAAGTAGCGGAACTCTACCTGAATGAAGTCGTCAGCAGTGTCACGACTCCCGCTAAATCGTTACGTGGCTTCGCCCGGGTGGACCTTGCGCCGGGGGAAACCAAGACCGTGCACTTCACCCTGGGACCGGACCAGCTATCGTTATGGAACCGGAGCATGCACCGAGTGGTAGAGCCAGGGACCTTTAAGATCATGGTGGGCAGCTCTTCCAGGGATATACGGGTTTCGGGGAGCCTTATTTCAAAATCATTACGTTGATTCGCTCCACCCCATTCAATTGATTCGTCACATCATCGTACCGGGGAACATACCAGGGCTTGGCGGAGAAGTAAGCAATCAGATCGGGGGATTTGAACCGGTAGCCATGACGGGCATAGATCTCGTTTCGGATAAGCCTTTGCTGGTTTAGGGTAAAGTAAACCATGATGTATTGGCTGACGATCCTGGTGGATGCGAACGTGAAGTCCCAACTCTTTTTGATCAGGGTGGTGATCTTTCTTCCCTTCCCATAGAACCCCGGAGCAGTGGGATCCGCGAGGGGCTCGAATAGATCCAACCCCGAATCCGTGACTTCAAAATAAAAGGTCTTCCCGTCGTTGAAACGAAGGACATTTCGGGGTAAATCCTGGTATAAGGGAATAGTAACGCTGGTTGCCCCAATTATAACCTGCGCGTGCGTAAGGCTGTCCGTGTAAGTACCCACTAATACTTGTCCGATCAGGTCGTCGATCATCAACTGTTCGAGGGATTTCCCGTCGGGCAGGGGCCGAAGCACGTCGCCATAATCCCCCCGCTCGTTCGTAAAGATCAGGCAGCGCTGATCCCCCACTTCGCGATAGAGGACCTTAACCCCGTTTACGGTCAAGCCCGGATGGTCATCCGCCGATAACACGTAGAGGTTGCCGTCCGGGCGAAGCCGGAGCTCGAAATCGACGTCCGCATCGCGGGCTGCATCGAACCGGAATAGGCTATCTTTCAAAGCCCTGCATTCGAAGCTCACGTTACCGATCGCCCATATGGTACCGACCAGCCGGGGCGCCTGGGCAGACGCGAAGACCGGAATGCAAAACAGCAAAATAACAAGCGTTTGTTTCATATCCATATTTGCCGTAATTTAAGCAGCAATAATCCGATGGAATGAGAAAACATGTAGGGATTTTTTCGCTTGCTGCTATCACCCTATTCAATGCTTGCCGTAAGTCTGACGTTCCCCTCGGGACGAGCGATTCCAGCATTTCCTCCCCCAAGACCATCGACCTCATTCCAGCTCAGAATCAATCTGCCGGTGACCGGAGGATTTACCTGC
Organism: uncultured Chitinophagaceae bacterium; assembly: GCA_964544695.1. Taxonomy (GTDB): domain Bacteria; phylum Bacteroidota; class Bacteroidia; order Chitinophagales; family Chitinophagaceae; genus Dinghuibacter. The sequence continues at coordinate 7,172 of CAZJDB010000096.1, read as the reverse complement.
CCATCATGCAGGTCGGGGGTACCAAAGCATCCCTGAAAACCGTTTTCGACTCGGGTTCCGAAGGGATGGTGCTGAGCGGTACTTCCCTTTTCGCCGCCACGTACATCGCCGATACGGGCATCGTGATCAATAGTCCCGATTCCGCCATTATCGACGGGATCACCGTCACATCCATCAAGGTGGTCTCTGTCTACGGAAGCCCCCCGGCCACGCGTTCTTTTTATGGGAATATCGCCTATGCTTCCTTCGTCTTTGGGGACGCATCGGGAAGTATACAAACCCTGCGCATGCCCTTTATCGTTATATACAAAGGGGTCGATAATCAAACGCAGGCTTCCGTACCCGTAGATGCAAACAGCGATGGGATCGCCGGGGTACAATCTTCCGGGTTCGATCCCAATGTAACCCTGGTTTCCAACAGGTCGGGCGTAAAAAGCCCTTTCAACTACTTCAATTACGGCACGGGAATATTTGCCGGGTTTCAGCTCGCGCCCCTGAGCAATATCGGTTGGACCAACCAGGCCTCGAACCAGGGCTATCCATCCACCCCCCTCCTGACCCTGGGTCTGACCAGCGACATGGAAACGGGTTATGCGCTGCAAGCCCAGCGCGTGGACATCGGCCCTCTCTTCGACCCGGACCTCCTGGTCAGCATGACCTATGGCGGCTCCACGCTAAACAACAGTAACCTACTCCTGGATACCGGAACACCCGTTGGATATTCCATTTTCAATTCATCGCAGAGTGGCAGCACTACGCTGGCGGCCGGAGTGACTGTATCATTTTCAACCAATGAAGGATTCAATTACGGATATACCACTGATAACCTCCTGTTCCAGACGATCGTTCAAAACACCGGACAGCAACGCTGCATATTCGGGATCGATTTTTTCCTGAATAATTATTTCTTAATTGACTATACGCAGCACTATATCGGGTTGAAAGCATCGTAACTTCGTTCCATGAACGAGGAATTTTATTCGTTGCACACAAAGACCCCGGCAGGCAGGGACGTTCCCTTATCGGATTTTCGCGGAAAAGTGCTCCTGCTGGTGAATACCGCTACCAAATGCGGCCTGGCGCCCCAATTCGCGGGCCTGGAGGAATTGTATCAAAAGTATAAGGATCGGGGGTTGGTGGTGCTGGGTTTTCCCAGCAAACAATTTGGAAACCAGGAACCTGAAACCAACGAGACCCTCGAAACTACGTGTAAAGTCAATTTCGGGGTCACCTTCCCCCTTTTCGAAAAATCGGATGTGAACGGTCCCGATACAAACTCCGTCTTTCGCTTTTTAAAAAAGAACCTGGGTGGATTTTTCGGGAGCCGCATCAAATGGAATTTTACCAAGTTCCTGGTGGACGCCCAGGGGAATCCTATCCGGCGCTTCAGCCCCGTGACCCGGCCCGCGGTGGTCGAACCGTATATTCAACGGTTGCTTCAAAAGATATAACTCGCTCGCACATAAACCCTGGCTACCGCAACGGTATCGACCTGAGGATTACTCAAGACCAGGGTGTCTCCATTGGCAGATAACCAATGATTTACGAGGGAGTCGGCTCCCCCGTAGGGAATGAAGGCCAGTTCCGGAATCGGTCCGCCGGGTGTATCCCACGTATATATGGTAAACGTACCGCTTCCTACCGAAGTTCCATTCCGGGTGTCAGTCCACACCGAGTCCCCGCCCAGGATCAGGGTTTCTTGGATACCCATATTGGCCGGGGTCTGGACCACATTCGAGGCTACATAGTTATTGGATGTAACGCCCAGGTCGTATTGCTCCACCCAGGACCAGACCCCGATCAGGGTAGTGCCCCCGGGGATAGAGGGGGTATTGCTCTTTCGGCATGAAAGAGCCAGCGTCAGTATAATGAGTATGAAAAGTGTCCGCATGCAATCGTGACAACGCATCCGGTCGAAACGTTGCACCTTTTAATATTCCTTGATCAACTCATCCACATAGCACCACAACCACCTTTCTCCGGGTTCCGCCGAAGCTGCCACGGGGTGCTTGGTGTGGTGGGCGTGTTTGGACATGTGTTTGTTCGGGGAGCTGTCGCAGCAAAGGGTTTGCCCGCAGGTCTGGCAGGTGCGCAGGTGCACCCACGTTCCCCCGATTTTGATGCATTCCTCGCAAACCCCTTGGTCGCCGACCTTGACGTTATGGATGGCTTGGAGGTGAGAACAGGTAGCCATAGTCAAATTATTAAGTAGTAGAAAGATATTGATGAACCAACGAGACCGCCATGGCGCCTTCCCCGACCGCGGAAGCTACCCGTTTGACCGAACTGAAGCGGACATCCCCCGCCGCAAATTGCCCGGGAACGCTCGTTTCCAGGTGATAAGGATGCCGGTCCAGGGTCCAGCGCGTCTTGAAATCTTCCCGGTCCAGCAGGTCCGTTCCGGTGACCAGGTAGTCATTTGGATCACGGATGATGTTGGTTCCTTCCGCCCATTCGGTATTGGGTTTGCCCCCGATGCAAATGAAAAGCTTGAAGGTATCGTGCCATGTATCCGTCCCATCTACCCTATTGGTGATCTTGATCCGTTTCAAAATCCCGTCTCCCTCCAGGGCTGTAACTTCGGAATTATACAGGATCGAAATGCGATCATTATGCGTCACACGCTTCACCAGGTAATCTGAAAGCGTATCCGACAGGTTGCCCTTGCGGATGATCATATATACTTTCCGGGCAAACTGGGAAAAATACGAGGCCGCCTGGCCCGCGGAGTTTCCCCCGCCCACGATATGCACGTCTTTTCCATTGCAGAAGCATGCCTCGCTGGCACCGGCTCCGTAATACAAGCCCTTGTGCAGGAAAGTGTCTTCGTTGGACAGCCCCAGCTTGGCATATTCCACCCCCGTGCAGCAAATGCCGGACCTGGAAACCAGTTGCTCCCCATCCTCCAACTCCGCATAAAGCCGGTTGTTGCGGAAGGCGCCTTTGATCCCTTTTCTTAACAGAAGGATTTCAGCCCCGAAATCCTGCGCCTGCTGACGGGCCCTTTCCGCCAGTTCGGCTCCTGAAATGCCCCCGGGGAAGCCCATGTAATTTTCGATCAGGGTACTGGTCCCCGCCTGACCTCCTACGGCTTCCTTTTCCACCAGGATCGTTTTCAACCCCTCCGAGGCAGCATAGACCGCCGCGCTCAGGCCCGCGGGTCCGGCCCCGTAAATCGCCAGGTCGTATTCGGGATACTTGGGCTTTCGAATCCACCCCAGGCGAGTAGCGATCTCCTCAAGGCTTGGCTCGACCACCAGGGAACCGTCGCAAAACTCGATAGCAAAGGCATCTTGCTCCAAACCCGACACCTTCGGGTTGATCGACGCCCCGGGGGCGCTGATATCCACCCAATCGAATTCGACGACGCTCCTCCTGAGAAAGTCCCTAACCGGGTACATCTCGTAGGAATCGGGGTACCCGTATAGCTTGATCCTGCCCATATTTCTAAAGGTAGTAAAAAAGGATTATGTGCCGGACCTCCGCCCGATGGACAGGTAAGCGTCCAAATCCTTGACGTATCGCTCGAATGCCCTGACTCCCTTTGGCGTAATCCGGCAAACGGTTTCCGGGAAATTTCCCTTGATGGTCCGCTTTACCCGGATATACCCGGCATCCTTCAGCTTATTGATCTGTACGCTGAGGTTCCCATCGGTTGCATTGGTTTTTTCCTTGATGAATACGAAATTGGCTTCCTTGAAGTTCATCAGCAGTGCGACGATGGCCAGGCGCAGTTGTGAATGCAAAAGGGGATCGAGCTCATTGAACATGCAGGCCCGCTTTATACCGGGACCGCAACATATATCCCGGTATGATATAACAAATGAGGATGGCCAGGCAGCATACCAGAATGTCCTGGTCGAAGTCCAGGAAAGCCGTCAACAGGGCCAGGGCGGCCCCTCCAATACCACCCACGACCAGGGGATTGAAATCAAGGAACTTACCCGTCAGGAACCCTCCCAGGGACATCAAAAAGATGTAAAAGGGATAGCAATGCTCCCAACCGATCCTGAAGAAGATCGCTGTAAACAACACATAGGATATCAATATCCCGATCCAGGTATTCCCGATTGTATAGTCCACATAGGTTTGGGTTACTTTCTTCCTCCCGCGGAATAAGGGTATCAACAAAGCGATGATGAGGAGGGCCCAGGGATAATAGTGGTAGGCTTTTTGATAAACCACCTTCAGGAAATACTGCCCGAGGCTGCATACCAGCACAAACCAGCCCCAAAGGAGGAACAGGAAGCTGTTGTCCACTACGGTGCTTTTTGCTTTTTCAACCATAAGCCGGATGATTTCCAGGCTTTCTTCAGGGGATGAAATTTCTTTTTCCTCCATGGTTTTTTATTTCCGTAAAGATAAGTAACTTTATATTATAAAGTACTTTATTTATGTTTTACAAAACCTTGATGTTTGCATTGTGGATGCACCTTGGCACAGTCAAACTCACCGTGACCATCGAGAATGTCCAGGTGGGGAAGGGCAGCGTTTTCGTATCTGTCTACGACAGCCCGGCGGCGTTCACGGCTCATCCCCGCTGGAGCCGGGAACTGCCCACCGATAGTACCCGGCTTTCCTGCACTTTCGACCTGCCTCCCGGATCCTATGCCGTTGCCTGTTACCAGGACCTCAATGGAAACAAAAAGCTGGACGCCGGGATGTTCAATATCCCCAAGGAGCCATACGGGTTCAGCAACCACTATCGGCCGAGCTTTTCAGCGCCTAAGTATGCCGACTGCGTCATCCGGGTTCCGGGTGATACGACCTCGGTGATCACCCTAAAATAAGGTGTCATGAAAAGGTTCGTTCTACTTTCGAATCTGGCCTTCGCCATGATGGGGGTAGGTCAGGTTTGGCTTGTCCAGCTTTCGGCCTATCCGCTTTGGGCCCATGTCGGGCAGAAGGAGTTCCATGACTACCATACCGCCTGGTGGCACAGTATATGGATTCCGATATTTGTCCCGGCCGGACTTGCGTTATTGACTAATGTCGTCCTGATCTGGTTCCGGCCATATCATTTATCCGGTAAGGCCGTTTGGTCCGGGCTTGGAATTTTGTTCCTGGCGTATTTCCTTACCTACATCTGGTGGGCGCCCCTGATGGCGCTCATCGGGGCAACCCCCGAGGGCATCCGGGGGGTATTTGATTGGGCGCCCTGGTTGAGGGGATTGTCCGGGCTTACCCAGGAAAAATTATACGATTTGTTGATACAGACGCATTGGGGTAGGGTCGGGCTGTTTTCGGGATACGGAATATGGAGTTTCATGAAAACTATGGAGCTGGAAGGTGATACAAAACGTCAGCGCCTTTAAATACCCCCTCCGTCAAGTGTATCACCGAAGGAGTGTCCAGAGACACCATATAACTAGCGCTGAAGGTGCCGGAGGCATACCCATTGTCGATGCTGGTGATTGTAAGGGTATCCGACAGGAGGATGCTCCAAAGACGTCGCTGCCCACCGGAGGAATAGCTCAAATCACCCCCATTGAACAAGGTATCCCCGGGGCTCGTAACATACGTATACACTCCGGGCTTTAAGGAATCGAAAGATGGGTAATCACAATGAAGCAGGGGACTAAAAGTAGTCCCCGCGGCGTCCGCACACGGAGGAATGCGTGTGAAATAGAATAGGTTGGTTTCCATAAGGATCGAGGGCGAGCTCCCATAGTAGGGAGTGATCGTATCTCCGAATGAATATACATCCCCATTCACCTGAAATTGAACCTGGGAGACCAGCACGAGCGGGGTAGCCGATTTCTTACAGCCTTCCGCACCCAGGAGGATGATAAACAGTAGGATGGATAAGCGAGGCACAAAACCAAATTACGACATGCGCCGCTACCCGATGAGGTAGGCCCATATTTTAACAGAACATTCTGTCTCAAAGGTTCAACAGCTTGTCCGCGTTTCCATGGGCAATCTTCTGCACTTCTCCATCAGGCAAATCGATCTGGTGCAGGAAATCCACGCCCATCTCATTCGTGCTGAAAGGATAGTCAATGGAAAACAGGATATTATCTATACCAAAAGTATCAATCGCCACCCTAAGTGGGGGTTGGGTGAAAATGCCACTGGTCGTGATAAACAATTGCTGATGGAACGTCTCGATCAGCGTGCGCTGATTGGCCCCTCCGAAGCCAGGTGTAAACGCCCTGTCCGACCGGACCATCATCATGGGCAACATCTCTCCCATATGACCGATGATCCACTTCAACCCGGGGTAACGGTCAAAAGTACCCGAAACGAGCAAACGTAACACATGGATAGCAGTCTCGGAATGCCAGCCCCAGCCATAACACGCCAGGGACTCCATCATGCCCGGATGGTCGGGGAAATGGCTGTAGTAGCTTTCAATCACAGCTCGCGGCGGTATACCGGGATGCACATAGATCGGCACTCCTAACTTTTCCGCCCGTTCCAACACCGGTGCAAACCTGGGATGGTCCAGGAATTGCTCCTCTGTAGTCCCGCGAACCATGGCGCCCTTGAAGCCCAGGTCTTTAACCGCGCGTTCCAATTCATCCGCGGCGGCCTGTGGCGCCTTGAACGGCAATTCCGCAAACGCGGTAAACCGATCCGGGTGTCCGGCAATCTTGCGTGCAATGAGGTCGTTATACCGCATTGCAAAAGCCGGCGCCTCCGACGGACTCAAGAGGCTTGCGCCCAGGGTATCCACGGACAAGACTTGCATCGTGATGCCCGTCGCGTCCATGGAAACCAGGCGTTCTCCGTCAATATCCGCCAGCTTGGGCGCCAGCCTATGCATCACGGGCGATTTCCCGAAATTTCCCAGGACTTCGCCGGGAATGAGTTGTATCATTTCGGGGAGCGAAATGTGCTCTTCAAGTGTAACGACCCGCATGAACCAAAGATAAGCCCTTATATAAATCCGATGTCTGCCACATAAATCGTACTCGGTACGGGCACGCCCACGCCCTGTAACACGAATTCGGTAATGGGCGAAGGATTGCCGAAGGTGCTCAAGGGGATCGTGATCGTCTGCCAGGCGCCCGGTATCAGGGTGAATTGATACTCCACGCTGCTGTTGTACGTCCCGTTCATGACAACTTGAAAGAGTTGCCCCGTCGCAGGGATATCCGCGCCCCCGTACACCGAGAATTTCAGGGCCGTCAATCCCTGCGCCGATGGGATCAGGGTGACGCCCCCGT
>CAZJDB010000095.1:0-12882 GCA_964544695.1 uncultured Chitinophagaceae bacterium | reverse complement strand
CATCGTAATTGAAAAAGAGATTTTCCCCTTTCTCCCTGCCTGGGCAGAGTGGTGGTTAAACCGCCTTCGTATCCCCTTCATCGCGGATTATGACGACGCCATTTTCCATAACTACGACCTGAGCCCCCATCCTTTGGTCCGCCTGTTCCTGGGGCGAAAGATTGCCAGGGTGATGCACCGGGCCGAGGCAGTCGTTTGTGGCAATGAATACCTGGCAGCCTATGCGCGCCGGGCAGGAGTCCGGAGGGTGATCGTCCTGCCCACCGTGATCGACACCGGGAAATACCTGCCGCGATCGGTTCTTCCACAGGGTCGGGTTGTCATCGGGTGGATTGGGTCTCCCACTTCACTGAAATATTTACTGGCTTTGAAACCGGTTCTGTCCTCCCTGGTATCCCGTTATCCCATATGTATCCATATCGTTGGGGGAGCCGGAGGAATTGGCCTGGGGGATGCGGAGAAAGTGCTGGTATGGTCGGAGGCCACCGAGGTTGAAGTAATTTCCGGCTTTGACATTGGGATCATGCCCCTTGAAGACTCACCCTGGGAAAGGGGTAAATGTGGATATAAGCTGATCCAGTATATGGGCTGCGGACTGCCCGTCGTAGGAAGTCCGGTGGGCGTCAACGAGGCGATCATCCTGGAGGGCGTGAACGGATTCAAACCCGGGAATGCGAAGGCGTGGGAGGACGCGCTGGAAAGGCTCATCGGAGATGCCGGCTTAAGGGAAAGACTGGGCCACTCGGGCCGGAAATTGGTGGAAGAGCGATATTCCCTGGACGGGGCGACTGCCCAATGGCTCCAGGAATTAAACGATCATAATCATGTGCGGGATATTCGGAACCATACACTATCCCATTGAGGATAAAGCGGCGGTACTTGCGTCCCTGGCTCACCGTGGACCGGATGAGCAGAACCTGCTGTGCGTGGGTCCCGTGGACTTTTACCATGCGCGGCTGGCCATCCAGGATCTCTCCCCTTCGGGTCGCCAGCCCATGGAATCCGGGGAGGTATACATCACCTTCAACGGCGAAATCTACAACCACTGGGAGCTTCGGGAAAAACATGGTCTGACGCATCCCTCGCGTTCGGATACCATGACGTTGCTACTCCTCTATCGCAGGTTTGGGATGGCTATGTTGGAAGAGCTGGACGGAATGTTCGCCCTGGGCATCTATGACCGGCACAAGGGAAAAGTTTTTCTGGCCAGGGACAGGGCGGGGAAGAAGCCCTTGTACCTTTGGAAGGCGGGCCGGAAGGCCGTTTTTTCTTCTGAACTGGGCGCCCTCCGTCGTGCGTTGCCGTTAGCGTTGAATGAGTCCTCCCTGGCCGCCTACCTCTATATGGGGTATCATGTGGGCGAAGCCACGCCCTACCGGGAGGTGACCGAACTGGCACCTGGTTCCTGGACGGGCATCGACCAGGAAACGGGACAAACCGAATCGCGACGGTGGTTCGATATCCAAAAATACTACAGCGAACCCGCTTCCCTTAATGAAGCCGACGCCCTGGCCAGCCTGGACGAGCGACTACACAGGGCCGTGAGGCTCAGGATCGACAGTTCCGACCTGGAAGTGGGATCCTTCCTGAGCGGTGGGATCGACAGCGGTCTCGTGACTGCCCTGGCCAGCGGGTATACCCATGGATTGCGCACTTTCACCGTGCAACTCCCCGGCGCTTATGACGAATCGCCTCTGGCAGCCCAGGTGGCGCAGCGCTATGATACCCGGCACACGACCATTCCCATTTCATTCGATGGACTGAGGGATGATTTCACGCGCATCATCGCGGGTTACGGCGAGCCATTTTTCGATAGTTCGGCCATTCCCAGTTACTATGTATCCCGGGAAGCGAAAAAACATATTACGGTCGTCCTGAACGGAGACGGGGCCGATGAATTGTTCGGCGGATACCGGCGTTACCTGCCCTTCCGCCACTATGATTTTTTTGCTCCGGGACCTTTGGTGCAACCCCTCGCCAGGGGGCTGGCCACACTCCTGCCGCCAGGGCACGAGAAGAAAAGCGCCTACAATTACGTGTATCGCCTGCTTAAGTTCGCCTCCGCGCGGGGTTCGGAAATGTACGCCTCGGCAACCACGGATGTCTTTGCAGGATATGCGGGAACACTGAAAATAGCCCCCGACCTGACCGAATTGAACGCCGAATTGACCGCGATTGCGGCACTTCCCCTTTCCCCCCTGAAAAAGATACTCGCGGCGGATTTCGGGATACTCCTTCCGGGAGACCTCCTGCCGAAAATGGATATCGCCACCATGGCGTACGCTCTTGAAGGTCGGAGTCCCTTTTTGGGGAAAGACCTCCTTGAATTTGCACCGGGGTTGCCCGATTCCTTTAAAATCAGAGGTACCCGGACCAAATATTTGCTCCGGAAACTGGCGGAACGGTATTTACCCCCCGATCTTCCGGGGCAACCTAAAAGGGGATTCGAAGTACCCCTGAAGGATTGGATGGAGGGGCCCCTGAAAGAGATGTGTCGCGGTTACCTGTTGGAATCACCCGGAGCCCTGTTTCCCGCCCTGGTGGACACTAACTTTGTCCGGGACCTGATCGGGGGGAAAGTCCCGGTGTCGGACGAGAAAAGGGCGAAAATGCTGTATGCGCTCCTTTGCCTGGAGGTATGGTACCGGCACGTGTAGTGTGTAATTGACAAGTTAATATCGGGTTAAGCGCAACGGAATTCACAAATATTGCGTAATCTTGTAATGAATCCGAATCCCGTATCCATGACACCTCTGTACAATCCTTATCTGAAACGTCTCTTCGACGTAGTTTTGTCCCTGACGCTGCTCGTGCTGCTGTTCCCCTTATTCATGACCGTAAGTTTCATCCTGTCCCTGACAGGGCGGAATCCTTATTTCATGCAAAGGAGACCCGGACGCTACGGCAGGCCTTTTGTGATTATGAAATTCAGGACCATGAACAACCGCTGCGACGCGAGAGGATACCTGTTGCCCGACGCTGAGCGCCTGACCCCTTTGGGAAGGTTCTTGCGCAGCACGTCCCTGGATGAAATGCCTCAACTGCTCAACGTCCTCAGGGGCGAAATGAGCATAGTCGGCCCCAGGCCCCTGCTGGAAGAATACCTGGAGCTCTACAATGACAATCAGAAACGCAGGCATGACCTGAGGCCCGGGATCACTGGTTGGGCCCAGGTGAACGGCCGCAACGAATTGGACTGGAATCAGCGCTTTGCGTACGACCTGTGGTATGTGGACCGCTGCAGCTTCCTCCTGGATTGCAGGATCATGCTGATGACCCTCCCCAAGGTGGGTCAGGCTGAAGGTATCCATTCGGAGACCTCCATGACCATGGAAAAATACTCTGGAACCCTATAAATTGTTTGCCATGCCCAAACCAGTATACTTGTATGGAGCAGGAGGACACGCAAAAGTCATCCTGGACATGCTGGAGGAAGAGGGAAGAACCATCGACCGCTGCTACTCCGATAACCCGGAATCCAAAACTTTCCTGGGTTACCCGGTACATGCCTGGGGTAATGGTATTCCGGTAGGTGGAGAATGGATTGTCTCGATCGGAGATAATCAGAATCGCCGCAAAATCGTCAAGAGGGTGGTAGGACCCTTTACCAAGGTGGCTCACCGCAGCGCCTACGTCTCCAAGCGGGCTTCGTACGGAGATGGCACCGTCATCATGAGCGGTGTAAGCGTACACAGCGGATCAGTCCTGGGAGCTCACTGCATTATCAATACGCATGCCTCCGTAGACCACGATTGCCGGTTGGGCGACTTCGTTCACATCGCCCCACACGCCACCCTTTGCGGTCACGTGGAAGTTGGGGAAGGCACCCTCATCGGGGCCGGGGCGGTCATTATACCTGAAATCAAAATCGGACGTTGGGCTGTTATCGGCGCCGGTTCCGTCATCCGCAACGATGTCCCTGACGGGGCCATGGTAGCCGGAAATCCTGGACGCATCTTTTTAATGAAAGAAATACAATGAACCCTAAGATCTGGCTTTCCTCACCCCATATGGGAGGAACCGAAATGGACTTTGTCCAGGAAGCCTTCGACACGAACTGGATAGCCCCACTGGGACCCAATGTCAATGGTTTCGAGGAAGATCTTGCAGCGAACCTCGGTAACGGCACTTTCGTTGCAGCGCTCAGTTCGGGAACTGCCGCCCTCCACCTGGCGATGATCCTTCTGGGCGTTGAACGCGGGGACGAAGTTATTTGTCAAAGCATGACCTTTTCGGCTTCGGCTAATCCCATCGCCTACCAGGGAGCTACCCCTGTTTTCGTCGATTCGGAAAGGGATACCTGGAATATGTGCCCCGATGCCCTGGAAGCGGCCTTAAAGGACCGTCTCAAAAAGGGAAAAAGGGTCAAGGCAATTATACCCGTGCATTTGTACGGGATGCCCGCACGGATGGACCGTATCATGGAGATAGCCCGGCGCTACGGTATACCCGTGGTCGAAGACGCCGCCGAAGCCCTGGGTTCTGACCTGAATGGCCGGCCCATGGGTACCTTTGGGGACATGGCCATCCTTTCTTTCAACGGCAATAAAATCATTACTACATCCGGTGGGGGCGCCCTGGTCTCCCGTAAGACCGGTTGGGTCGAAAAGGCCCGTTACCTCGCCACCCAAGCCAGGGATCCGGCCCCGCATTACGAACATTCCGTACTGGGGTATAATTACCGTATGAGCAATGTTTGCGCGGGGATCGGCAGAGGCCAAATGCAGGTCCTGGAAGAGCGGGTCCGTCAAAGGAGGTCCAATTTCACCCATTACGCCGAGGCCTTCGCCGGTGCGCCGGGCATTAGTTTCCAGCCCGAAATGGAGGGCGCTTTCAGCAACCGCTGGCTGACAACCATCCTGGTGGACTGGGCTTGGGCCGGCGTCTCCAGGGAGGACCTGAGGCTTGGCCTGGAAGCCGATAACGTAGAGGCCCGTCCTTTATGGAAGCCCATGCACCTCCAGTCTGTGTTCAGGAATTGTCCATACTACGGTGAAGGGGTTGCCGAAGAGCTGTTCGATCAGGGACTTTGCCTGCCCTCGGGGTCTAACCTGACCCCCCACGACCTGGACCGCGTAACCGACCTATGCTTTAGGGAATTAACAGAAAATCAATTGATTAGTTAATCGCATGTAAAAAGAGTTCGATCTGTTTTCCGGTATAGATAATAATTAATACCTTTCAGTTGTCAATCCTATTGAAAACCAAGTGGCCTTATAAATCCGAACCTTATGAACCCGATTACGTACCTGCGCTTTATGCCCAGATGGGTCATATTCTTTATTGACCTTTTCCTGACTGGGATGGCTTTGGTGCTCGCTTACCTCCTACGCTTCAATTTCAAGACTGAATTAATTGACGGCAGCGAATTTTCCCGTGGAGTGTCTTACGGACTGATTGTCTATGGAATTTGTTTCCTGGCTTTTAGGTCATACGCCGGCATCATCCGGCATACCAATACCCAGGATGCCATCCGGATTTGGTTGATGGCAACGGTTGCCGTCGGTTTGTTGTATGTGGCCGGCCAGGTAACCGCGCATTTTTATCCTTTTCAACTGATCCCCACTTCGGTGATCATCATTCACTATTTTACGGTATTCCTGCTCCTGGCCGGATACCGCCTCCTCATCAAGGAAATCTTTGCCTATTCCCCCCGTTTTGCGTGTAAAAAGGAAAATGTCCTGGTTTTCGGGGCGGGGTCACTGGGGGTGACCACATTCCAGGTGATCACCCAGGAGTTGACCAACCCCTGGAAGGTTGCCGCTTTCTTGGATGACGACCAGAAAAAAATCCAGAAGAAGTTGGAAGGGGTGGAAATTTTCTCTACCCATCAATTGCCTCAACTGGTAGCCAAATACAAGGTTAAACAAGTCATTATCGCCATCAGGGACCTGTCCCCCAGCCGCCGCCACGAGGTCATCGACCTGTGCCTGGAAAACGGGGTGAAGGCCTCCGTCGTCCCCTCCGTCAGCGATTGGTTGGGCGGCACCTTCCGGGTTAACCAGATCGAGAATATCAAAATTGAAGACCTTCTGGAGCGGGAGCCCATTAAAATCGACAATGAAGAGATCGCGCGTCAGATCAACGGCAAGCGCGTCCTGATCACCGGGGCAGCGGGTTCCATCGGGAGCGAGATCGTTCGCCAGTTGGCTGGCTTCGATCCCAAGTTGCTCATCCTCCTGGACCGTGCCGAAACGCCCCTGAACGACCTTGGGCTGCAAATCAGGGAAGATTTTCCCGAAGTAAGCTACCGCCTGTTTATCGGTTCCGTAACGGACAAGCTCAGGATGGAATACATATTCCAGAATTTCAGCCCGGATGTGGTATTCCACGCAGCCGCCTTCAAGCACGTCCCGATGATGGAAGACCATCCCAGGGAAGCCGTGATCAATAATGTCATGGGCACCAAAGTGGTCGCCGACCTCTCCGTCCGCTTCGGGGTGGAAAAATTCATCATGGTCTCCACTGACAAGGCCGTCAACCCTACGAACATCATGGGGGCCTCCAAGCGCCTCGCCGAGATATATACACAGTCCTTCGGCCATTCCCTGGAAGGCCGGGGCACCAAGTTCATCACCACGCGATTCGGGAATGTCCTGGGCTCGAATGGTTCAGTCATCCCCCGCTTCAAGGCCCAGATCGAAAAGGGAGGACCCGTAACCGTTACCCACCCGGAGATCACGCGCTATTTCATGACCATTCCCGAGGCTTGTCAACTCGTGCTGGAAGCCGCTTCCATGGGCAAGGGCGGGGAAATTTTCGTGTTCGATATGGGTAAGTCGGTCAAGATCGTCGACATGGCCCGCAAAATGATCGTTCTGGCCGGGCTTCAACCCGACATCGATATAGCTATCAAATTCACGGGTCTCCGTCCGGGCGAAAAGCTGTACGAGGAGGTCCTGAGCTCCGTGGAGCCCACGCGTCCCACCTATCATTCAAAGATCATGATCGCCGAAACCCGGGAGTATGACTTCGAGTGGGTCCAGGAATCCATGCAGTCCCTGATGGAGGCTGCAAAGCTGGAGAATGACTGGAATACGGTGCGTTTGATGAAGGTGATGATCCCTGAGTTTGTCAGTAACAATTCGAAGTTCGAAAGGTTGGACAGCGAACTCACCGGAACCGGAATTCGTACTAGTGAAACGGGGGTAATGGCTGGAAAATAAAGGGGCCCGGGAGCCAGTTTTTATTCTTTGGGCCGGTGCATGTATATTTGCGGAATGCGTCGTTACTGCATCCCCTTTATATTGTGCCTTTTGACCCTTCCGCTAACGCTGTTAGGACAGCAAATTCCGAATAACATCGATTTCTCGAAGGTAAATGTAGATAACCTGACCGACCAGCAGGTTCAGCAGCTTTGGGCGAAAGCCCAGGCGGGGGGGTTGAGTGTGGACGATGTTTGTCAGCAGGCAAAAACCAAGGGTATGCCCGACGACCAGGTGGAGAAGCTCCGGCAAAGATTGACCCAGGTGAGCCAGCAGTCTCCCCAGGTTGACAGCACCGCCTCCAATAACAACAACCCGCAGGGCGCCCGGACTTACAAAAAAAGCAGGCAATCGGTTGCCGACTCCCTGAATACCCTGGATGAAATCAAGGAAATCGAATTTAGGAGAAAGATATTCGGCGCCAGCTTGTTTTCCAATGCGAACCTGACCTTCGAGCCGGATTTGACCATACCCACTCCGGGCAACTATGTCATTGGAGCAGGGGACCAGTTGATCCTGAACGTGTACGGCTACTCGGAAAAGAACTCGAAGCTGACAGTTTCCCCAGATGGTTCTGTGGACATAGAGAATGTGGGTCCCGTCCAGGTCAGCGGGCTTACTATCGACGAGGCCAGGGTTAAAATCACCAGCAAGCTGAAATCCATTTATAGCGGGATAACCAATGGAAGTACGCAGGTTCAGCTTACGCTCGGTAATATCCGCAGCATAAGGGTGATCGTTACAGGGGAAGTCGTTCGCCCCGGATCCTACACCCTGCCCAGCCTGGCCACAGTGGCCAATGCCTTGTATGCTTCCGGAGGGCCTGATGTCAACGGATCCTTCCGCGATATTCAAGTGGTCCGAGATGGGAAAACGCTTGTGCATTTCGATCTCTACGACTTTCTTGTCCGGGGCAGCCTGGAAAATAACGTCCTTCTGAGAGACCAGGATATTCTCAGGGTGAATCCATATGAAATCCGTGTGGAATTAAAGGGCGAGGTTAAACATCCGGCCATATTCGAGTCTAAACCCGGCGAAAAGCTGGGGGATATCATTGGCTACGCGGGAGGATTCACTAGTAAGGCTTACGTAGGGTTCATCCGGGCCGAAAGGATGAACGGACGGGAAAAGGTCATGCTGACCATCCCTTCCGATTCTACGGGCAGGTTCACATTGGTATCCGGAGACGTTTTTTCCGTGGATTCCGTACTGGATAGGTTTATCAACCGGGTAACGCTCACCGGTTCCGTATTTCACCCCGGAAGCTTCGCATTGGATTCGGGCATGACGCTGAAAGACCTCATTAAGGAGGCCGATGGCGTCAAGGAGGATGCCTATTTGCCCCGAGGGTTGATCAAGCGGCTGAATCCAGATTTCAGCCCGATTGTTGTGAATTTCAATTTGCAGGATGTTCTGACGGGAAAAACCATTGTCCCCCTCCACAGGGAGGACAGCGTATTCGTTTTCTCGAAATTCAAAATCCGCGAGCACTTTTATATCATCGTGCGGGGAGAGGTGAACCACCCGGATACCCTTCCGTATGCGGACAGTATGCACCTTGGGGACGCCATTTTACTGGCCGGTGGTTTAAGGGATGCCGCTTCCCTCCAGCAAATCGAGATTGCCCGTAGGATCCGTTCCCAGTTTTTCGATCCCCTGGATACTAACCTTGCCGTAGTCAGGCGATTTTCCATTCAAAATGACCTGAAGGAAGATCCGGAAGCCGACACCTTCGCCATACAACCTTTTGATGACATCATGGTCCGCCATTCCCCCGGCTATCATGAGCAGGCCGTAGTGAAGGTGGAGGGGGAGGTGTTGTATCCCGGTTCCTACGTGATTGATACCCGGTATGAAAGGATGTCCGACCTTATCCGGAAAGCCGGTGGAATCACGCCCACTGCGTTGGCATCGGGGGCGGAGTTGTTGAGGGCGTCCAGGCTCCTGGGTCCCAACAGCCAATTCGAGAAGAACAAACTGGATGTGTTCGCCGCGGCGAACCGAAGCGACGATTCGCTCGAAATAAGGAAAATCAAATCCAACATGGATTCCTCCATGCAGTTGGTGGACGTCCATCTGGACAGGGCCTTGGCCAATCCGGGATCGAAGTACGACCTGTATTTGGAAAGGGGGGATGACCTTAGGATCCCCAAAGAGCTGGAAACGGTCAGCTTGTATGGTGAGGTTTTTTATCCAAAGCTTGTCAGGTACGACACTAGGCTCCGCTTCAAGGATTTTATCCGCCAGGGGGGAGGTTTCACAGTGAGCGCCCTCAGGAGGGGAAGTTATATCGTATATCCCAATGGGGAGGTAGCCAGCACCCGAAAATTCCTGGTCTTCAACCGTTTTCCGAAAGTGAAAGCGGGATCGGAAATTTTCATCCCGGCCAAGAAGGAACGAAAAGGCCTCGACACTCAGGCCCTGGTGAGCATCGTAGGCGGAATGGCTGCGTTGTTGGCCGTCCTGGTTGCAGTACTTAAAATTTGATTATGCCGCAAGCGGATACTGAAAAGAACAACGGTGAGATCCCATTGAGGAGCTTATTCCTGGAACTAGGTTCTTGGTTGAGGTACTTGCTAGGTCATTGGGTATGGATTTCCTTCGGTCTGTTGATCGGCGCGGGATTGCTGGCGCTCTACGCAAATAGCCGCAAACCCAAATATGAAGCGGACCTCATTTTCGTTTTGGAAGAGAGCAACCACAGCAGCATGCTAAGCGCCTATTCGGGCCTGGCCTCCCAGTTCGGGATCGATCTCGGGTCCGGATCCAATTCCGGGATTTTCAACCAGGACAATATCGTGGAATTCTTCAAGTCTAAGCTGATGGTCGAACATGCCCTGCTGACGGGTATTTCCTGGGAAGGAAGGAAAGTTTCGATGGCGGACGCATATATCGATGTTTACAATTTCAGGAAAGCCTGGGCCGCCCATTCCCAGGAACTGAGCCGGGTAACCTTCCCGCCGGATATCCCGCCCGACAAGCTCGACCGGTTGCAGGACAGCGTCATGAACCTTTTCTACCTTGGGATCACCAAGAACCTGCTCACGGTGGAAAAACCGGATAAACACCTGAATTTCATTGCCGCAAGAGTTGTATCCCTGAACGAGGAGTTCTCCAAGACTTTCGTGGAACGCCTGGTGGATCAGGCCATCCGCTATTATGTGACCACGAAAACCATGAGCTCCCAAAGCATGGTGGACAAGCTCCAATACCAGGCCGATTCGCTCCTGAGGGAACTGAACAGCAAGACGTACAACGCGGCCATGACCCAGGATTTGAACCAGAATCCGGCGACCCATCTTGCCACGGTACATACTGAATTCGTCAACAGGGATAAGATGATCCTTGAAACCATGTATGGGGAGGTCATCAAGAACCTGGAAATGGCGAAAATATCGCTTGCCCAGGAGACTCCGATCATCCAGATCGTGGACGTACCCAGGTACCCGCTGAAGATCCTTAAGCTGAAATTGCCCAGCGCCCTTGCAATCGGAGGCTTTTTAGGGGTGTTTTGCGTTGTGCTGGTGCTGGTGATCCGGAGAGTGTATAAGAAAATAATGGCTACATGATGACACTCGTTACCGGTGCGGACGGATTTATCGGCAGTCACCTGGTGGAGCGGCTCGTCCGGAACGGTCATTCGGTAAGGGCTTTCTGCTATTACAATTCATTCAACAGCCTGGGATGGCTCGATACCATACCCCCTGGTATCCTGCAACAACTTGAAGTCTTTACGGGGGATATCCGGGATCCCAATGGGGTCAGGCAGGCTATGGCAGGAGTAGATACCGTCTATCACCTGGCCGCGCTCATAGCCATTCCCTTCAGTTACCACTCACCGGACTCTTACATAGACACGAATGTAAAAGGGACCTTGAATATATTGCAGGCAGCGAGAGATCATCGGGTATCCAGGGTACTGGTTACCTCCACGTCGGAGGTCTATGGGACAGCCCGGTACATCCCGATCGACGAGCACCATCCCCGACAACCCCAGTCGCCCTATTCAGCCTCCAAGATCGGCGCCGATTGCCTTGCCGAATCGTTTCACAGGAGTTTTGGCCTCCCGGTGACCATAGTCCGTCCGTTCAATACCTTTGGGCCGCGCCAGTCCGCCAGGGCTGTGATCCCGACGGTCATTACCCAGTTGCTGGAGGGGGTCATGGAAATAAAGCTTGGAGATATCACCCCCACCAGGGACTTTTTATATGTGAAGGACACGGTGGACGCATTTATCCGAATTGCCGGAGCCGAGACGCTCATCGGTCAGGATTGCAATATCGCCACCCAGACGGAGATCAGCATAGGCGATCTGGCTTCGGTCCTGATCGATAAAATCAACCCCGGGGCGAGGATCATCCATGATGAGGTACGGGTACGACCAGCACTGAGCGAAGTATTCCGCCTGTTCGGCTCCAACGAAAAGATAACCAAGGCGACGGGTTGGAGGCCAGCTTTTACCTTCCTTCAGGGCCTCGATGAGACCATCGAATGGTTCAGAGACCCGGAAAACCAGAAGAAGTATAAGTCAAGGGTCTACAACATTTAAACGGATGTTTGAGAAAATTTCATCGAAGATCAGATCCTTATTCGGCGACGCCTATATTCCACTGCATACACCTCACTTCGGGGAAAAGGAAAAGGCGTATGTCCTGGATGCCATAGATTCCACTTTCGTTTCTTCCGTGGGACCCTACGTCCAATCCTTCGAAGAAAGGATGGCCTTGCTTACCGGCGCCAGGTATGCCGTTGCAATGGTGAATGGTACGGCGTCCCTGCACCTTGCGCTGGTGGCTATGGGTGTAACCCCGGCCGATGAGGTAATCACGCAGCCTCTTACCTTCGTGGCCACCGTCAATGCGATACGTCATGCCGGCGCCCAGCCCGTTTTTGTGGATGTGGACCCGGATACCATGGGCATGTCCCCTGCTTCCCTGGAGGAATTCCTGGACGCGCAAACGGAGATGCGGGAAGGGGCCTGCCACAATAAAACTACAGGGAAACGGATTGCGGCCTGCGTACCTATGCATACCTTCGGGTTCCCGTTGAGGATCGATGAGGTCATCGCCGTTTGCGAAAGGTTCCGGATACCTGTCGTCGAGGACGCGGCCGAATCCCTGGGAAGCTATTATAAGGGACGGCATACCGGGACCTTTGGCCTGGCGGGGACCTTTAGTTTCAATGGGAATAAAACCATCACTTGTGGGGGAGGAGGGGCGATCGTCACCAACGATAGAAACCTGGCAGTTAAAATGAAGCACCTATCTACGACAGCGAAAATTCCCCATCCATGGCAATTCGTTCATGACGAAGTCGCCTACAATTACAGGATGCCCAATTTGAACGCTGCCCTGGCATGCGCCCAGTTGGAGCGCCTGGAGGGGTTCCTGGAAAATAAACGGGAATTAGCGGAGGAATACCGCCGCTTCTTTTCAGGACTGGACGTTGGATTCGTGTGGGAAATCGAGGGCGCGAAGGCCAACCATTGGTTAAATGCCATCCTGCTGAAGGATGCAGCGGAAAAAAACGCCTTCCTGGAATACACCAATTCCAGGGACATCATGACCAGGCCTATCTGGAGACTGGCCAATAAGTTAACCATGTTTTCCGAATGTCAGGCCTCCGGGCTTCCGAACGCCGAATGGCTGGAAGACCGGGTGGTGAATATACCAAGCAG
>CAZJDB010000094.1:0-21629 GCA_964544695.1 uncultured Chitinophagaceae bacterium | reverse complement strand
CTGAGGATCAATTCCCCCGGAGGAAGCTCCCTGGCCAGCGACGTCCTCTACCAGGAATTGCAGGAAGCAAAAAAATCGGGCAAGCCCGTGGTCGTGTCGATGGGTGACCTGGCTGCCTCGGGAGGATACTATATGTCCTGCGGGGCGGATTCGATTTTTGCCGAACCGGGAACCCTCACGGGATCGATCGGCGTATTTTCCATCATTCCCAACTTCCAGTCCTTTTTCAAGGATAAACTGGGCATCACCTTTGACGGGGTGAAGACCGCACCTTACGCGGATATGGGTTCGACCAGCCGTCCCCTCACCGAAACCGAAAAGCACTTTTTCCAGGCAAACGTGGACAGCACCTACCTCACTTTCAAGACGCGCGTATCCCTGGGGCGTCACCTCAGCCTCGCCCGGGTGGACAGCATTGCGCAGGGACGTGTATGGACAGGGGAAAGGGCTAAACAAATCGGCCTGGTGGACGAGCTCGGGAATACCCAGGACGCCATCGACTGCGCGGCCAAGCTGGCGGCCATGAAGCAATACGGCCTACTCGAATATCCCGAGACCAAATCGGTCCTGGAGCGTTACCTGAAGGACTACAACTACTCGGTCCGGGTGAAGGCAATGAAAGAAGAGCTGGGACCCGATGCGTACCAGGCCCTCGTACAAATGAAACGCTGGAAAGCCCTGGTGGGGCAGACCCAGCTAAGACTGCCTTATGACATAGATATCCGTTAAATGCACTAGTTTCGCCCCGCCATGGCAACGCAATCGTACAATCAATGGAGGGCCATGCTGGCCATTGCCAAGGGAGGCTTCCTGGCCATCGTGCGCAGTCCCAGCGCGGTGGCTTTCAGCCTTGGCTTTCCCCTCATTTTCATATTGGTATTCGGGTTCATCGGCGGCGGCGGGCCGTCCATCCGCATCGCCCTCGATCCGAAAGGCGATACCACCAACGGGATTTATTCGGCTTTGCAGCACATCAAGATGATCAACATCGTGAAAGGGGAATCCCAGGATGATATCATGGATGATGTGAGGAAAGGTCGAATCACGGCGATCCTTTCGATCGCCAGGAATCCGAATGATACAGGCTGGCCAAAGTATATCATCCATACCACCACTTCCTCGGCCGATATGGATCAATTCCCCCTCCTCCAATCGGTGCTCAAGACCGTCAACGCGGATATCGATCAAAGGGCTTTCCCGGACAGGGCACGGTACGCCACCCTGGATCAACCCGTTGTCCTTCCGGGCCGGGAATACAAGATGATCGACTTCATCCTCCCCGGAATGCTGGGCTTTTCGCTGTTGAGCGCGGGCATATTCGGGGTCGCTTTTCTTTTCTTCAACCTCAGGCAAACCCTGGTGCTGAAGCGCTTTTTCGCCACACCCATCCGAAGACCCTTTATCGTATTCGGAGAAGGATTGGCCCGCGTGGCGTTTCAATTGATCAACGCCATTATCATCATCGGGATCGGGTACGTCTTGTTCCATTTCACCCTCGTCCACGGATGGGAAACCTTCCTGGACATGCTCTTTCTGAGCCTGATAGGGTTGGTGGTCTTCATGGGTTTCGGTTTTATCGTCAGCAGCCTGGCCCGGAACGAAAGCAGCATCCCCCCTTTCGCCAACCTCATTACCCTGCCCCAGTTTTTGCTGGGGGGGACCTTTTTTTCTACGGATGCTTTTCCCGCGTGGCTCGGAAAGATTTGCAACGCCCTGCCCCTGAAGCAACTCAACGACGCGATGCGTAAAGTCGCCTTCGAGGGAGCCCATCTCTGGGATGTCCGGGGGCAGATCGGTTACCTCCTCATTTGCGGCGTTGTCATTTACACCATCGCCATTCGCGTTTTCAAATGGGAATAGGCATGCTGAAATTAAAATCCTTTCTCATCGGCCTGATTTTTTTGGTGCTCGTCCTTTTTGCGATCACCTTGGTCATCCCCAGGCACATCACCATAGCACGGGAAGCCAACATCGCGGCGCGCCCGGACAGCCTCCAGGCCTTCCTGGAAGACCTGAACCAATGGCCCCACTGGTGTACCTGGAAGAAAGGAGTGGTCCTCCTTCCCACTGCCCCGGGAGAAGTCCCCCTGCACTACCAGTTTCATGGCCTCTTGCCTGCTACCGGGGGATTCAGTTTGACACGCGCCGGCAGCGACAGCACGCACCTGGAATGGACCGTCCTGGTCACCCTTCGCTGGTATCCCTGGGAAAAGATGTCGGGGCTTGCCATGGACAAAATATTGGGGGCCTCTATGGATTCAAGCCTGCGCAACCTTAAGGCCTTGTACGGAGAAAATCCGTGATGCAGGCGTAGACCTGTTCCAATTCTTCTTCGGTAATGCAATAGGGAGGCAGCACGTACACGTTGTTGCCCATGGGCCTCAGCATGACACCTTGTTCGAGGGCATGAGCGGCCAGGGCGGCACCGATATCGTTCAAGTATCCGTCGTCACCCCTATCAAGGTCGAAAGCCACGACGGTGCCCAGCACCCGCACGTTCTTCACGAGGCGGTGATTTTTTATTTGTTGCCTGAATGCTTCATGTTGGCGGTGGATCCGCTCCCGTCGGTCGGCACAGGCCGGGTCTTCCAGAAGATCCAGGCTGGCCAGGGCGGCCGCGCAGGTTATGGGATTGGCGGTAAAGGAATGGCCGTGAAACAGTGTTTTCAACTTGTCGTCGTCCACGAAGGGCTGGTACAACTCGTCCGTGCAGGCCGTCAGGCCCAGGGCCAGGGTCCCCCCGCTGATGCCCTTGCTGAGGCAAATGATGTCGGGTTTGATGCGGGTGTATTCGCTGGCAAAAAGCTTCCCCGTCCTACCGAAGCCCGTCATGACTTCGTCGGCAATACAAAGGATGCCCTGCTCCTTGCACGTTTCCAGAAGGGGATCCAGGTGGGCGGCTTCATACATGCGCATGCCTCCAGCGCCTTGCAACAGGGGTTCGTAGATAAAAGCGGCCGCTTGTGCCCCGAGCGCACGAATTTCCTTGCGCAGCCGGTCTATATTTTCCCCGGTCGGTCTGTCGATGAATACCACATCGAAGAGGTAATCCCGGAAAGCCATGGTGAAAATGCTGCGCTCGCTGACGCTCATGGCACCGAACGTGTCGCCGTGGTAACTGTGATGGAAAGCAATAAAGGTGGGCCGTTTGACGCCCTTATTCCACCAATATTGAATCGCCATTTTCAGGGCCACCTCCACTGCAGTGGATCCGTTGTCGGAGTAAAACACCCGGCTGAAGTCCCCCGGCAATATGGGCAGGAGGCGCTCGGCCAACCTCACCGCGGGCTCATGCGTATACCCTGCAAAGATGACGTGTTCCAACTGCAGGGCCTGGCGGTAGATGCTTTCGGCGATATAGGGGTGGGCGTGCCCGTGGAGGTTCACCCACCAACTGCTGGAGGCATCGATGTAGCCCCGCCCCCCTTCGTCGAACAATAGCGCGCCCTGTCCCCTTACGAGGCCCAGGGGAGGTGTCCTGTTCTTTTGGCGCGTGTAGGGGTGCCATATCACCGCCATATCCCGCGAGGCTAAAGAATTTTCTGCCATAGGCTGCAAAAGTAAGGCGGGTGAAGGTGCAACGTTCGGGTAAATTTGGTGGTCAAGCATACGAAGCTACCATGACCGATACGCGTACGCTGGTGAAAGACTGCCTCCAGGGCCGGCCATCGGCCCAGGCGGAGCTGTATGACCTGTTTGCAGGGCAAATGCTGGGGGTCTGTTACCGCTATACGAAATCCGTGGCCGATGCGGAAGATGTGCTTCAGGAAGGATTCATCAACGTGTTCCGGCACCTCGGCGCATTTCGGCACGAGGGAGAACTGGGGGCATGGGTCCGACGTATTATGGTCCATACCGCCCTGAACTACCTGAAAAAACACCGCCGTTACCAGCAGGAGCTGGTTTTCGATGACGAATCCCTACACCCCGTCGCCGTGGATAACCCGGAAGTGACCCTGTCGGCAAAAGAACTGTCCGACCTCATCCGCCAATTACCCACGGGCTATCAAACCATATTTAACATGCACGCCGTGGAAGGATATTCACACGTAGACATAGGCCGCATGCTGGGCATACACGAGGGGACCTCGCGTTCCCAATACGCCCGGGCGCGGGCCCTGCTGGTCAGTTGGCTGAAACAGGCATCCGATCACCATAAACCGGAAAAATATGCCCGATAAAGATTTTGAAGAACGGGTAAGGGAAAGGCTGGGGGAGTTGTCCCTGGAACCTTCTTCCACCATCCGGGCCTCTACCCTGGAAGCGGTGCGGCAGCGCCGCCGCCGCAGGGCATTCTTTTGGATCCCGCTCCTGCTGGGGCTCCTCCTGGTGGGCGCCTGGGGCGCGTGGAAGTGGGGCGCCTTTCAGGGGCATCGCGGCACCGCCGTCGCACCGACCGCGATGCCCACGCCGATCGCCGTCACGCCCGCGCCACCCGCCGCGCCCACCGCCAGCGTACCCACCTCGCCATCGCCCGCTGCCGCCGCCGCCCCGCCCGCCGCCACCATCTCGCCCGCCGCCGCACCTGGCGCCGCTACGCCTGCACGAGGCGCCGCGTCAACCGCCACGCCAGCTCCCGGCGGGCCATCCGCCGCACCCGAACCCCGTCCCGACCTAACCCTTTCCGCCGGAGGCGTATTTATAAAAACTGGCCCTCCCGATATGAACGATAGGGTTCGGGCGCCCAGGCAAATGCCAAAACCCAAAGGAAAAATCAGAAAGTGGTCGCTTACGGTATATGGAGGTGCAGGCCTGTCAGGCCAGGGCGCCTTCGGGTCCTTCCACACGCCGGCGGGCGTTCAATGGGTGAGCACTCCGACGTCCGCATCGACCGGGCCGAATACGACGGGAAACCGGGGGGGATATTACGATTCCCTGGCAGGGGTAAAGGCAATGGCCGGATTCCAATTGGGCTTTCTGGCCGAATTTCCATTGTCGAAAACGTTGTGCTGGGGTCTGGGGGTGGAATATGATTTTTCGAAAACGAGGGTGGGCCCTGTGGTTCAGTCAACCCTGTATACCTACTTGCCGGGGTCCGTGAGTTATGGCGGGAACCGGGGAATCCCCTTCGACAACCGGTATGGGCTGCTTTCGGTTCCCCTGGATCTTACGTGGGAGAGTCATCGCCTATGGAGCCTATCCATCGGACTGGTACCGGCCTATCTGGTCTCCGTGCACGCCCTGGAATACAATCCGGAAGGCGGGTATCTGGACGAAAAGGATTTATTCCTGCGCTGGCACCTTAGTGGGGAGGCCGCGCTGAGCCTGAACTTCTGGCAATTCCGGGGCTGGGCGCTGTCGGGTGGACCCTTCTTCCGCTACGATTTTCAAAGCCTTCAAAGGAACGCGCCCGTATCGGACCATTTGAATTCGCTGGAATTGCGTCTTGCACTGACACGATCATTTAAAAAGGTTAGCCATGAAAAATAAGTTCATGCTGCTGGTGGTATGCCTGGTGACCCTCAACGCCCCAGGAACGTCAGGTTGCGCTGAATCCCCTGCCACTTGGTGCGCTTCAGGGGGGAGTCCCGGAAGATTTCGCGGAAGGCATCTTCGGTCAGGGCTTCCCATTCGGCGGTACTGAAATTCAAAATCTCGGGCATGGGTTGGAAGGACTCCTCACGGGTTGGTTCGCTGAAGCGGTTCCAGGGACAGACGTCCTGGCAGGTATCGCAGCCGAACATCCAATCCTGGAATTTTCCGGCCATGTCACCGGGCAGGAGTTGATCCTTCAGCTCGATGGTGAAGTAGGAAATGCATTTGCTGCCATCCACGACTTTACCCGGCAGGATGGCCTGCGTGGGGCACGCGTCGATGCAGCGGGTGCAGGTCCCGCAGTAATCCTTGGCAATGGGATCGTCGTATTGCAGGGGCAGGTCGACGATCAGGGTCGCGATAAAGAAGAAGGACCCCGCCCGGGGATGAAGAAGGTTTCCGTTTTTCCCGATCCATCCCAACCCACTCCGTTGGGCCCAGGTCCGTTCGAGAACCGGGGCCGAGTCCACGAATCCCCTCCCGTTGACTTCCCCGATTTCCTCACGGATGTGGTGCAGCAAAAGCTTCAGTTTTTCCCTGATTACCTCATGGTAGTCCTGACCGTAAGCGTATTTGGCGATCCTGGGAGCATCGGCGTCCTGGGAAACCTCCGGAAAATAGTTCAGCAACATCGTAATGACGGATCGAGCCCCCGGAACGAGCCGCGTGGGGTCGATCCGGAGGTCGAAGTAATTCTCCATGTACTCCATCTTCCCCTGGAAGCCTTGGTTCAGCCAGGCCTCGAGGCGGCGGGCGTCCTCATCCAGGCGGACCGCACGGGCAATGCCGCAATGGTCGAAGCCCAGGTTGGCCGCAAAGGACTTAATGATACGAGTGGCATCCACCCTGCAAAGATAGCAGGTCTGTAAAAATTGCAGGAAGAGATGCATCTAACTGAATTTCAGTCAGTTTGGGTCGATAAAGGGTGCCATCTTAGCATATTGAGCGCCTTTGGAACCCCTTTTGCACCTAAAAACCCATATGAACCTGAACAACTTTACGATCAAAGCACAGCAGGCCATCTCTGATGCGCAACAAATCGCCTATAATCACCAGAACCCCTCTATTGAGACCGAACACTTGTTGGAAGCCCTCCTGGAAGAACAAGATTCTCCCATCGAGTACCTCCTGAAAAAGAACAATGTCAACGTCAACTACGTAGGGAACAAGGTGGCGGAGACCATAGATAAATTACCCAAGGTCTCCGGAACGGAACCCGCCCAGGGACTGGGCCGGGATCTGAACGGAGCATTGCTCAAAACGCCCACCTACCTGAAAGAGTTCGGCGACGAATTCGTGACGAACGAGCACCTGCTCCTGGCCCTCCTGGATGGCAAGGACGCCACGGCCAATGTGCTCAGGGATGCGGGCCTGAATAAAAAGGACCTGATCGCCTCCATCAAGGAATTGAGGAAGGGATCTTCGGTCGATTCACAAACCAAGGATGCGGCCTTTAATGCTTTACAGAAATATGCCAAGAACCTCAACGAGCTTGCCCGGGCCGGTAAACTGGACCCGGTGATCGGCCGCGACGAGGAAATCCGCAGGACCCTGCACATCCTTACGCGCCGTACGAAAAACAACCCGATCCTCGTCGGGGAACCCGGCGTGGGTAAGACGGCCATCGCGGAGGGCATCGCCCACCGGATCGTCAACGGGGACGTACCCGAAAACCTGAAGTCTAAAATCATTTTCGCCCTGGATATGGGCCTGCTGATTGCAGGGGCCAAATACAAAGGTGAATTCGAGGAACGCCTCAAAGGTGTCGTGCAGGAAGTGAGTGAAAGCGGGGGAGAGGTGATCCTGTTTATCGACGAAATACACACCCTCGTGGGTGCCGGTGGAGGAGAAGGGGCCATGGATGCCGCCAATATCCTCAAGCCTGCGCTGGCCAGGGGAGAGTTGAGGGCGGTGGGAGCCACCACGCTCAACGAATACCAGAAATATTTTGAAAAGGACAAGGCCCTCGAACGTCGCTTCCAGAAGGTCCTGGTCGATGAACCCTCGGTCGAGGACGCCATTTCCATCCTTCGCGGTATCAAAGACCGTTATGAAGCGCACCACCACGTGCGGATCAAGGACGAAGCCATTATAGCAGCGGTGGAGCTGTCTTCAAGGTACATTACTGATCGCTTTCTCCCTGACAAAGCCATCGATCTGATCGATGAAAGCGCGGCCAAGCTGCGGCTGGAAATGAATTCCATGCCCGAGGAGCTGGATGAGCTGGAACGCCGGATACGCCAGTTGGAAATCGAGCGCGAAGCCATACGCAGGGAGAAAGACGAGGTGAAGCTGAAAGAGCTGAGCACCGAAATCGCCAACCTGTCCGTGGACAGGGACACTTTGAAAGCCAAATGGACCCAGGAGAAAGAGTTGGTCGAAAAGGTCCAGACCGCCAAGACGCAGATCGAAGCCCTGAAAGCCGAGGCCGAACGCGCCGAGCGTAACGGGGAATACGGTCGCGTGGCCGAAATCCGTTACGGCAAAGTGAAAGAGCAGGAAAAGCTGATCGAGGAATATTCGCGGCAAATGGGTGAGGTCCATGAAAAGCGCCTGTTAAAAGAAGAAGTGGATGCCGAAGATATTGCCGAAAGTGTCGCCAAAGCAACGGGCATCCCTTTAAGTAAAATGATGCAGGGGGAAAAGGAAAAATTGCTCCACCTCGAAGATGAACTGCACAAGCGCGTCGTGGGCCAGGAGGAAGCCATACAGGCCGTATCCGATGCCATACGCCGCAGCAGGGCAGGACTCAGCGACCCCAAACGCCCCATCGGTTCCTTTATATTTTTGGGAACTACGGGGGTAGGTAAGACCGAGCTCGCCAAAGCGCTCGCCGATTACCTCTTCGATGACGAAAGCATGATGACGCGCATCGACATGAGCGAATACCAGGAAAAGCATTCCGTAAGCCGTCTCGTGGGCGCTCCTCCCGGATACGTCGGATATGACGAGGGAGGACAGTTGACCGAGGCCGTGAGGCGCAAACCCTATTCGGTTGTGCTGCTCGATGAAATCGAAAAAGCGCACCCCGATGTGTTCAATATCCTCCTGCAGGTGCTGGACGACGGACGCCTGACCGATAACAAGGGCAGGGTGGTCAACTTCAAGAATACGATCATCATCATGACGAGCAACCTGGGAAGTCACATCATACAGGAACGTTTTGAAGACATTACCGAAAGTAACCGTGAACGCGTGCTGGAATCCACCAGGGACGAAGTGATGACCCTGCTTCGCCAAACCATACGGCCGGAATTCCTGAACCGCGTGGACGAGGTGATCCTGTTCGAACCCCTGACGAAAAAGGATATCAAGAGCATCGTTTCGATACAATTGAATAGCCTCAAAAAGTTGGTGGCTTCGAATGGCGTAGAACTTGAATTTACGGAGTACCTCGTGGCTTACCTGGCGGATAATGGTTACGATCCCCAGTTTGGGGCGCGTCCGCTGAAGCGGCTGATCCAAAAGCAGATCGTCAACCAGTTGTCGCGGAAAATCCTTGCGGGGGATATCGATAAGGCGCATCCCGTACTCGTGGATGTGTTCGATGGGGTCGTGGTGTTCCGCAACGAAAAATAATTTATACAGCGTGCGTATGTACGAACCTGGATATGGAATAAGGCCCGTTGCCCTCGATGCTGAAGAATATCAGTAATAAAAGCACGACGATGGAAAACCCCAATTCTCCCGCCTGTACTTGAAAGGTGGCGTGGGGGACGTTGATGAGGAAGACGGCCCCAAAGAGGACGGGCAGCTGGATCAGGGAAAAGAAGCGCGTCCATAGCCCCAGGAGTATGAATAAGCCTCCCAGCATGTGGGCATAGGGGATGTAGTAGATGAGGAACTGGGAAAGATTCTGAAAATGGCTTTCGGCCAATATTGCT
This sequence comes from uncultured Chitinophagaceae bacterium, assembly GCA_964544695.1. Taxonomy (GTDB): domain Bacteria; phylum Bacteroidota; class Bacteroidia; order Chitinophagales; family Chitinophagaceae; genus Dinghuibacter. The sequence continues at coordinate 12,210 of CAZJDB010000094.1, read as the reverse complement.
TCCAGTGCCTGGATATGGCTGATAAACCCTATCCCCTTAATCATCAGCATACAGCCCAGGGCCACCCTGAGCAGGAATAGGATGGGGGAAGGCCAGTGGCCTACCCGGGTTTGGAATTGTTGTATGACGTTCATAATAGGTGGTTTAGACTTAGAACAACAAAAAGGGTACCTAAAAACCACTATTTTTGGCACCAAATTGAATTGGATGCTCAGACTGACGACCCGCCTGGCCAAAGTTATGGCTCTTTTCTTATGTACCCCTTTGATACTTCAAGCCTGCGGAGGAGGTCATTCCTCAACACCCAAAAAGGATTCGGTGGGGGCACCTGCTCACGATACGGTCTTGCCGGCGGCGACGCTGGTTCCCATAGACACCGCTGCCTACAACCTCAAGTTGCTCTACCTGGCGCACAACGATTCCTCCAGCCGTTTCCTGATCCATAAAGATTACCCCCTTCCGGGAGCCATCCTGCCCTTCAAGCGGATCGTAGCTTATTACGGGAATCTTTATTCCAAAAGAATGGGCGTCCTTGGGGAGTATCCTCCCAATGTGATGCTGAACATGCTCAAAGACGTCTGCAAGCAGTGGGCGAAGGCGGATACGGCCACCCCCGTGCAGCCTGCCTTGCACTATATCTGCGTGACCGCCCAGGGGAGCCCCGGAAGAGACGGGAAATACCGCGCACGGATGCCCTTCAAACAAATCGATTCGGTCCTGCACATGGCGGCCCGGATCAACGCCATTGTCTTCCTGGATGTGCAGGTAGGCTTTTCTACTGTTCAAGCCGAAGTGCCCCTCCTTGAAAAATACCTCGTCATGCCGAACGTTCACCTGGGCATCGACGCTGAATTCGCCATGAAGCCCGGCATGCGCGTGGGCAAAAATGTGGGTTCCTTCGATGCCTCCGACGTCAACTGGTGCGCCGATTACCTCGTCAAGCTGGTGAAAGCCCACAACCTTCCTCCGAAAGTATTCATCGTCCACCGCTGGACCGAAAAAATGATCACCAACTACCGGCAGATCAAATTGCATCCCGAGGTGCAGATCGTCATGGACATGGACGGTTGGGGACCCCAGCAGTTGAAGATGGACACGTACCGGAATTACGAAGGGGCCCAGCCCGTGCAATTCACAGGGTTCAAGTTGTTTTACAAGAATGACGTCAAAACCCTCGCAAAGGTGAAATATGCAGCAACCACGATGATGTCGCCCCAGCAGGTCCTGGCCCTAAAACCGTCTCCGATCTACATTCAGTATCAGTAATGGAACCAGCGGACATCCGGCGCTACCTCCTCCGGGCGGTCACTCTTTCCAGGGAAGGGATGAGCAGCGGCCGGGGAGGTCCCTTCGGATGCGTCATTGTCCGGGATGGAGCCATACTTTCCGAAGGATACAACCAAGTGCTTTCCGACAAGGACCCTACCGCCCACGCTGAGATCGTAGCCATCCGCGAGGCTTGCCGTCGCCTGGGCAGCTTCCAGTTGGAAGGGTGTTTTATTTTCAGCTCGTGTGAACCCTGTCCCATGTGCCTGGGGGCCATCTATTGGGCGCGGCCTGAGGCGGTGTATTATGTGAATTCGCGCGCGGAGGCCGCGGACGCGGGGTTCGATGATGCATTCATTTATGAGCAGATTGTCCTGCAGGAGGATGAACGAAGCATTCTATTTATACGGGTGCCTCTGGCGGAGGGTGTCGAAGTTTTTAGGGAATGGGTGGCGCTCGGAGGAAGAGGCACGTACTAGCTTTTCCTCAAATGCTCTAAGGCAGTTTTAGTCGAATGAATATAAGAGAGGAGGCTATCACATTGCAAAACACTCTTTTCGGGTAAGACTATAAAACAAAAAACCCCACAAAAGGGGGTTTAGATAAAAGGGAATATTTTTTAACCTTCTTGACCTTCTAACGATATGGATACACCTCTTTTCATACAGTCATGATTTTTTTGAAATTAATACTTTATTTTATATAACTAGCAAAATTATCGCCAAAATTTGACAACTCAAGGCTTATTGCTTAGCCGCAACAACAAAAACCCCATTCCCAGGCAAAAGCCACGAGTAAGACTCTATACTGATATGGTCCGACTCGTGAATAATCTTCATGTTTCCTTCATTCGAAAAAGCCAGAGTTCCAAAACAGGATGCAACCAATTTGACGTCAGAATTAGGAAAACTGTAATCCAATCTGAAGCTTTTAACAGGAATATTCACTCTTTTTAAGAAGGTAATATCATCTTTCGGAACGCGAACTTCAAAAATCTTTTCAATTTTGATACTCCTAGAAAACTCAAAATTAATAGGATTATTGTCTTTGTCAACAAGAGTTACCAAAGAATTGTACGGCATGTCCGTGGCGTCGGATATGGCCTCTTTATTTTTTATTCCATTTTTAACGTAATCCACTTCAGGGCCATCATCAATCGAAACTGCATACTTGATCATCTTAAAAACGTCGTTCACATCCTCATTTGCCTTCTTATATATGTAATTCCTGGTATTCTCCGGAAATTTGACCATGTGGCTGTTTATGGCTAGCGGATTCTTGATATATTCCTCTATGTGGTGTTTTTTGACTACAAAATCTTCTTCAATCCTGCAAACGACACTTTGCCTATACCTCTCGTGATAATGCTTCGTTAGCAATTCGCAAATAGCTTCGTCCATATTTATAAGACCAGTTTCGACAGTCGATGTGTCTTTAAGGTGAATGCGAGCCGTGCACTTTTTTCTTAAATCGAGTAATTTCTCTCTGGACAACGTTGTTAAGTATTCTTCAGAAACAAGACTTTCGATGGTAATTTTTTTGAAGTAGTTTATCATCGAAGGTAAATCCAATATCCAAGATATCGTCGGACCAATGATCAATGCTTTACCGACATCAATTAAAGTATCCCAAAAAACATTCGTGGTCTCTTTTCTATAATATTCCGCTGCAATGATTATTACTAAACCTACAAGAGCTATAAGAATATAGTGTGGGTAATGCTTTTTTCGGGCCGCTACAGCATCAGACATACTAATGTATATTTCTAGGTTTCAGAAAAATGGTTTGCGACTGCGATGGTAAGAAAACGATTCATCTTGAGGGGTCCTTAAAAATTGCCTCCAATTAATGTTCTGACTACGCATATTCCTTAGGCAGGCGCGCCGCATCAGCGCCGAGCAGACCCTGGGTTCTAGCGCAGACGCACGTACAGATAATATCCCAGGAGGCATACGCCCAGCAACACGAGAATCGTAATCAAAACCCACTGTTGTTGCCCCGGAAGGGCCCGTCCGCGGCGCCGCTCCCTGGAGGCGAGTTGCTTCCTCAGTCCCCGGTTGATGCCTCGCACGACCTTTGACAAATCCTCTTTCCCGTGGATGGGTCGGAGTCCTTCCAAAGCATCACGGAGGAATTCGGATTGTCCGATCTCCTCCTCCAGCCTGGCCATTTCCTCGGGAGGCAGCTTGCCATCGAGGTAGTCCAGCCACTGCTGGGGATTGGTCCGTTCCTTATTCGTGCTCATTTCTCTCCCTTTGTTCTTTCCCGTTCCATGAGGATCTTCAGGTTTCGTTTTCCATTCTGGATATGGGTTTTGACCTCGTTCAGCGTGTAGCGGGTCTCCCGGGCGATCTCAATATAACTCAACTTTTCCAGGTAGAATTTCCGCAGGCACACCTTTTGGGCCGTCTTCAATTGGTTCATGGCGTTGAACAACAGCTCCATCTCTTCAGGCTCGTCCGGCGCCGGGCTGTCTTCGGGTGTGATCACCTTGTCCGTTTCGGCGACCTCCCGGAAAAGGCGCTGGCGGCTCCGGAGTTGCATATGACAGCAATTCACGGCGATCATGTACATCCAACTGCGGAAATAGTCGATTTTGTATTTCCCTACCTCCTCGATGACCTTGAGCATCACCCGCTGGACCGTATCCCGCGCTTCTTCGGCGTTCTTCAGGTACTTCATGCAAATTCCATACAACAACAGCGTATGCCTTTCCAGCAGGACGCCAAGATACTGGCTGTCCTTTGTCAGGAAATACCGATCCAGCAAATCCTGGTCGCTGAGCTCAGGATAATTGTTTTTTTCCACCAGTCTGTATGCAAATTTATTCTATAACTAAGATGCAAGGCCCCCCGAATTTCCATATTTTACAACGCTTAAAATATTGTTATGGTTTATGCCATCTGCTGCGTTCCCGTTTGTTCGCTCCGCTCCCATCCGGGACACCGGAACGAATTGGTCACCCAACTGCTGTTTGGGGAATGCTGCACGGTGAGCGAGACCGCCCCCGACGGATGGGTTCACGTCCGGGGCCAATTCGACGATTACGAAGGCTGGGCGCCCATTCAACAACTCACCGAAGTCGACCTGGACGATTTCCAGCATGCCTCCCGGGACCTGAGCGCGGACTGGGTCAGTGAGATCCTCTACAATGGCCACCCCATGCACATCCCCCTGGGCAGCCACCTCACGGGGATCCGAAACGGCAGGGGTGCCTGGAGGCGGAATGACCTCCGCTACCAGGGTAAGGCCTGGGAACCTTCGGCGCATCCCCCTGAAGCCAAGGCCCTTCGCCAAATGTCCTTTCAATACCTGAATACCGCCTATCTCTGGGGAGGTAAATCGGTGTTTGGGATCGATTGCAGCGGCTTTACCCAGTCGATCTATCGCTTTTTCGGGATCCGCCTTCACCGGGACTCTTCGCAGCAGGCCGCCCAGGGCGAAACGGTGGGCTTCCTGCAGCAGGCCCGGACGGGAGACCTGGCTTTTTTCGACAATGAGGAGGGCAGGATCATCCACGTGGGTATCCTCCTGAACGAGAACGAAATCATCCATGCCTCGGGAAAGGTGCGCGTGGACAAGATCGACAGCCATGGGATCATCAACGGCGAAAACGGGCAGCGCACGCATAAGCTGCGCATTATTCAGCGGCTGTGGTAGCCGGCCGGGGGCTCATTTCCGAATGTAGGTATCGCGGTAGAGCTTGATGGCGTCCTTTAAAACCCGGTAGGCGATGTCCTTTCCCTGAAATTCCTCCACTTTAACCATTTTGTTTTCAAGTGTTTTGTATTCTGTGAAGAAGTGGCGCAGCTCATTGAAGAAGTGCTGCGGCATATTATCCAGGGAATGGATGTAATTGACCGAAGGGTCGTTGACTGCTACCGCCAGGATCTTGTCGTCCGCATCGCCCTGGTCGATCATTTGCATAACGCCGATAATCCGGGCTTCGATCAGGCACAGGGGCTGAACGGGCAGCGAGCAAATGACCAGGATGTCCAGGGGATCCTTGTCGTCACCCAGGGTTTGGGGAATAAATCCGTAATTGACGGGATAATAGAAGGAGGAGTAAATCACCCGGTCCAGGCGAAGCAAACCCGTTTCCTTGTCCAGCTCGTATTTGGCCCGGGACCCCTGGGGGATTTCGATCATGGCGTTGACTTCCTCGGGCACCTTGTCCCCGTAGCTGGCCCCGTGCCAGGGATGTAAAACAGTAAGCATATTTTCGATTTTAGCCGCCAAAGCCTCCCAGCATGCTGAACAGGATGATGCACAGCACGAGGAAGGTGATGGCCATGTATAAATAATCTTTTTCCACGAAATAGCCCAGGATGGAAAAGGCCACCCGGGCAATGGGCGTGGCGATCAGGACGAGGATACCGAGTTGGATGATCGCCCGGCCGTGCCCTTCCCATACCCCTTTAAAAATCCCTGAGATTGTAGTGAACTCCGGGGCTTGCAGGTGAAAGGTCTTATAAGCAGGCAACTGCTGCCCGTGGCGGATAAGGTACACGATGCCTCCCGCGAAGACGATCGCAGTGGACAGCAGGACCCCTCCCCTCAGGAGGTTCCCGATGATGAGCTGCAGGTCTTTATCTTTCCAGTGGGGACTCATATCTTTCCGGTTACGCCGTTATAAATCATTTCCACGGCCAGGATGATCACCACGACGGTGAATACGACCCTCAACCCGGGAGATTTGGCATTGGTGAGGATGCGGGAGCCGAAGTAGGCGCCGCCCAGGACCCCCAGTACGACGGGCATCGAGATTCCGGGTTCGATATAGCCCCGGTAAAGGTAAATCCCCGCGCTGGCCGCAGCGGTCACGCCGATCATGAAATTGCTCGTGGTCGTGGAGACCTTGAAGGGAACGCGCATGATGTTGTCCATGGCGAGCACCTTCAGCGCCCCGGAACCGATCCCCAGCAGGCCGCTGAGCACACCGGCCAGGGTCATCATGGAGAAGCCTCCCCAAACGCGTCGTACGCCATAGGTGTGCCAACCGCCCTCGCCATCGGGGTACTGGCTGTTCAGTTTGAGGCGGATGGCCAGGTCGCTGCCCTTGACTTCGGGGAGGGCCCGGCGGTTCAGGTAGTTGGCGGCCGAAGACAGGATGAGGATGGTCCCGAAGATGACCGCAATCAGGTGAGTGGGCGCATAGATCGCAAGGAAAGCGCCCAGGATAGCGCCCGTCGTAGTCGCGATTTCCAGGAACATGCCCAGCCGGATATTCGAAAACCCTTCCTTGACATAAGCCACGGCCGACCCCGAGGAGGTCGCTATGACGGCTACCAGGGAAGACCCGATGGCATACCGGATATCCACCCCGAAGAGCAGGGTCAGCATGGGAATGATCACCACACCCCCGCCCAGTCCCGTCAGGGAGCCCAGCAACCCCGCCACGAAGGACCCGGAAAGGATGATACCCGTGAAAACTAAGATGGTCATTTTACCGTGCCGATTTTCGAGGTATCGGCCGCGTTGGAAGAGGTGTCCCGGAACATATAGCCGAAATCGACCCACCATTCTCCGCCCTTCTTCACCATCGCGATGTTATCGTGACGGTTCCGGTAGGTATTGGAGAAATTGATGATAGCGGTGGAGTCGGTGGGTTTGTTGACCGAGTAGATGGTTAGGCTGGCCTGGCTGTATCCCTCCTTTTGGGAATCGGGAAGATTGCCATACCATTCCTTGTAGCGTTTGAAAAAGTGCTCGTTCAAGGTATCCGAAGGGATATACTTATCCGCAACCGAGTAGTCCGCCTTCAGGGTGGCGTTGATGAAATCGCGGCCCGCTTCGGTGGGGTCGGTGGGCTTTTGATAGTTGGAGTTGCAGGCGGCCAATAAAACCGCAAGCAGGAATATCATGGGTGGCGTGCGCATCCACCAAAGATAGCTAATGATTTTGATGTGCCTCCGCCACATCTGGTCAAACGCCCTTATGCGTCAACGGACTTTGCTCCACGTGATGCTCCTTGTCGTAAGCCCTGATGATGGCCTTGACCAGTTTATGGCGTACCACGTCTTCTTCATCCAGCTCGATATGGGCGATCCCATCGATGTTGCGCAGGATGCGCATGGCCTTTTCCAGCCCGCTTCTTTGGTTCTTGGGCAGGTCCACCTGGGTGAGATCACCCGTGATGATGGCCTTGGCGTTGGCGCCTATGCGCGTCAGGAACATTTTCAACTGGAGGTCCGTGGCATTCTGCGCTTCATCCAGGATAATGAAGGCATGGTCCAGGGTCCGGCCCCGCATGTAGGCGAGGGGCGCGATCTCGATGACCCGCGTGCTCATGTAATAGCCCAACTTGTCGGCGGGGATCATGTCGTCCAGTGCATCGTACAGGGGCCTCAGGTAGGGGTCGATCTTTTCCTTGAGGTCTCCCGGCAGGAAACCAAGGCTTTCGCCTGCCTCCACCGCCGGACGGGTAAGGATAATCTTCTTTACGGATTTGTTCTTGAGAGCGCGTACGGCCAGGGCGACGGCGGTATACGTTTTACCCGTACCCGCCGGCCCTACCGCAAACAAGATGTCGTTCTTGTCCGCGGCATGGACCAGGCGCTTTTGATTGTGGGTTCTCGCCCTGACGGTTTTTCCGTTGGGTCCGAACACCAATATGTCGTTGGGGTTTCGGTCGCTGAAATGATCGATCGTCTCGGCATCATCACCGCCGAGGATCTGCTCGAAGTAGTTTTCGCTCAAGTTTCCGTTTCGTTCGAGGTATTGCACCAGGAGGTCAATCTTTTCTCGGGCGGATTCAATTTGTTCCGGAGCGCCACTCAGTTTGATCTGGGTGCCTCTGGAAAGAATCTTCAGCAAGGGGAACTTTTTCTTGAGTATATCTAATTTACCGTTGTTGACCCCGAAAAACTCGATCGGGTTGATGCTGTCAAGGTTAATAATCGTCTCGGTCAAGATCTGTTTTATTTATGTTTCACCAATTGGATACGGCCGCACACAGCAAGCTCGATTTCCGATTCCTAGGCGCCCCGATCCCATGGAAAGAGGCAGCTTTATCCGTAGACACGGACGTTGTATTGTTGTCCTATAAATTTACGCTTTTAAAGAGGCTTTTCCCAAATTTTAATTATTAACAGCATGTGAAAAGTTAGCAGTGCTTCAACCGGCGGATCACCTCTTTAGGATCGGAAGCATGAAAGACGGTGCTACCGGCGATCAATACATCGACACCCGCCTGCACGAGGCTGGTCGCGTTCTCCACGGTGACGCCGCCATCGACGCCGATTTTGGTGTGCGTCCCCAGGTCGTGGATCATTTTGCGCAGTTTGCGGACTTTATGGTAGGTGTGCGGGATGAACGTTTGTCCCCCGAACCCCGGATTGACGCTCATCACCAGGACATAATCCAGGTCGGGCAGGATCACCTGCAAAAAATCCACAGGGGTGGCGGGATTCAGGGCAACCCCCGCCGTCATGCCCAAGGATTTGATTTGCTGAATATTGCGGTGGAGGTGAGGACAGACTTCCCAATGCACGGTGAGCTGATCGGCACCCGCTTTTTTAAAATCCTCCGCATACCTTTCGGGCTCTTCGATCATCAGGTGGACGTCGCAGAACTTTTTGGTCGCGGTGCGGATCGCTGAAATAACGGGCTGCCCGAAACTGATATTGGGGACGAAGCGTCCGTCCATGACGTCGAGGTGGAACCAGTCCGCTTCGCTTTCGTTCAGCAGTTGGCTGGCGGCACCTAAATTGAGAAAGTCTGCGGCAAGTAAGGAGGGAGCTACTAGAGGCATAGGCAATGAAGATAGGTTATTTCCCGAGCCGCGCCAAGGCTTCCCTTGCTTCCTTGAATTGCTTGTCGAAGGCGATGGCCCTTTGGTAATTCAGTCTCGCATCCGTGGTTTGGTGGAGCGCCTCCTGGGAGCGCCCCATCCAATAGTATCCGTCGGCAAAAGTGTCGTCGACCGTGGTGGCCATGGTGAATACCTTGAGGGCGTCGGCGAATTTTCCTTCCTTATATAAAAGGATCCCTTTTTCCAGGTAAGCTTCCAGGAAGGTATAGTCGGTGGCGATGGCCTGGTCGAAGCAGCGCAGGGCATCGGCATCCTTACCCACCCCGGAATAATAGATTCCTTTTATTGTATAGGGGTCGGGTTTCTTTTGAATGAGGGCTTCCCTGGCAATGATGCGGTCGCACAGGCCGAGGGCGGCGGGGTTGTGGCTATCGGCGTACCGGTTGGCGAGCTCATAGGCGATCTCGGCCCGGGTCGAATCCAGGGCATAGGCGCGTTCGAGACTGTGTAGCGCTGCCGTTGAATCTTTCATCGCGTCCAGCACCATCGCCCGGTTATACCAGTTGCCCGAGCTGGCTGAATCGTATCCGAGGGCCGTGTCGTTTACCCTGAGGGCCTCCGGAAATTGACCTTTGTTGAAATAGGCCATCAGCAGGTTCCTTTGCAGGAGCTGGTTGAAAGGAAAGCGCCGCACTTCGGGATACAACAGGGTCTGTGCCGAATCGGGTTCTCCGTGCTCCAGCCAGAAAGTAGACAGGACGATGACATAGTCGGGCTGGGGGCTCATGGAGATGGCCCGTCTCAGGTCCGAGACGGCATGTATGGAGTCGTTGCGCTCGCTGAGGAGCTTACCCCGCTGGTAGTAATAAGTTGAGTTGTCAGGATTTTGACGGATGCTGTCGGTCCAGGCGGCGTAGGGCGGTTTGTTCAGGATTTCGTCGTCGGAATCTGGACGGTTGTGACAGGCAGCGAGTAGAATTAATGCGATAATGCAGGCGCGCTTCATGCGCCAAAGCTAAGACTTTCCTTCCTTAGCCTGCAACGCTCCCCCTTTTACCCGGTATCGTTTCAACCATTCGCCCCTTTCTTTCGCGTTTTGGTGTTTTTGGTAGGCCTCGGGCATTTCGATAGTATGCAACTGCTGGCCGGGCCTGGGGGAAATGCCAACTTTTTGTTGGCCGGCCTTTAGGTCGAGGGTTGCCAGGATTTCGCCGTCGGTGTTTGTCAATACAATGGTGTTCTTCATAGGTTAGCCTTCAAGGTTGAAAAAAATGGGGTAGCCGCCCGTGTTGGTCACCGTTACGGTGTATGAATATTCAGGATACAAATAGATCGTCCCGCTGTCGCTGACTTCTTCCAAGGTGTTATGGTAGGCTTTTCGGAAATTGGAGGTCATCACTTCGCCTTTCGGGGATCCGACATTGATGCCGGCGCCCGTAGAGGGTGTGGCCATGGGAAAGCAGGCGCCGACGTCCTCCCCGTCTCCGAAAACGATCCAAACGTCCATTTCGGACTCGGAGCCATCGTAAAACCAAAAGATGTGGTCGTTGGTGAATGAGTAAGCCATGGGTTTATGGTTTGAACCCAACTAAGGTAGGCGGCTCTTTTTGGTTTATTATAAGTAGAACTACGCAAAATGTCTTAGGTTTATGGCCAAATATTCCAACATGCTCGAAACCACGTTGCTGTTCCTCCACAATCTCCTGCGCTGGGTCATCCTGGTTACCTTGTTGTACGCCATTACCCGGAGCTGGTCGGCGATGCGTGCGAAACGCGCGTTTACCGCCGGGGAACGCAAAGGCGCCCTCATCATGCTCATTTCCGCGCACCTGACCCTGGTGATCGGGTTGTATCAATGGCTTTTCGGGCGTTACGGAATTATCAGCACCTCTCTCCCCCCGGGAACCGACCTGATGAAGGACAAGTTCTATCGCTTCTTTTGGGTCGAGCATCCCTGCGGCATGGTCGTGGGGATCACCCTGATCACGATCGGGTATAGCACCATCAAAAAAGGAACGGCCAAAGCGGGTCTTGGGAAGAAAGCCTTCTGGATGCTGCTGATCGCCCTGATCTTTTTGCTCGCCACGATACCCTGGCAGGGAATGCCGGTGATCGGGAGGCCTTTGGTTCCCCACGTTTAGAGGGCGCTTCTTTGGCCTAGTTCTATTACCTCACAGTCCTTGATCTTGGCGCCGTCCACAATGAACCTTACGAGGGTCCGCACTTTATGCCAACCCTGGTTCCCCGCGGCACCTGGGTTGATGTGGAGGCAATTCAGGGTGGCATCAGGCATGATCTTGAGGATGTGCGAATGGCCGCTGATAAACAGGCCGGGCTTGTGGCGCTGTAATGCTATCTTCACTCCCGGGGCATAGCGTCCGGGGTATCCCCCGATGTGGATCATGAAAACGCGTAGTTCTTCGCAGGTCCATTGGAGCTTTTCGGGATAGACGGCGCGGATGTCCTGTCCATCGATGTTACCGTAGACGCCCCTGGCGGTTTTCAGGCGTTCGGCTACCTCCAGGCTACCGAAATCCCCGGCGTGCCAGACTTCATCGCAGCCTTTCAGGTGGCTGAGGATGACTGGGTCGAGGTAGCCATGTGTATCCGATAGGAGGCCGATTCTTGTCATAGCGATGGGTAAGTTGTTCCTTTTTAAAAATAATTAATATCTTGTAAGGCTCTTCCCCTTAAACCACATGCTGAATAAAATCCTTTCCATAGGGGTTTTCTATTGTATCCACCTCAATGGGTTGGAAGCCCAAAAGCTTCCACTGGTGTTCATTACCTCCCTGAATGGGGATAGTTCCCTGGTTTCTAAAATGTATGATTCTCTTCAAACGCCCTTGATCGTCATTGACGGGGACTTGTATTCCATTCCCTCCGATTGCATCAGGAACAGTGTAGGCTTCGGGGAGGGGACTTCCCAAAGAAACCAAGGGGAGGGGACTACAGAAAGGGAGAATGGAAATGGAAGCACCGATCGGAATGGAGGGAGCGGAAGCACGGATAGGAATCAGGAGGAGGGGTCCACGGAAAGGACAGGTGGCGGTGGCACCAGCCAGCGCGACCAGGACGGTGGTTCCACGGGCAGGACGGGTGGACAAGGCACCAGCGAAAGAAACGAGGGAGAGGGCGGATCATCCAGGACCGGAGGGAATGGAACCACCCCGGCAAAGGTTGTAAAAGCG
>CAZJDB010000093.1:0-4956 GCA_964544695.1 uncultured Chitinophagaceae bacterium | reverse complement strand
CGCCGCCGATATGGCCGACGAGCGCAGCCAGCCCGGCATCGCCACCTATTGCCGCAAGACGGCCGACTACCTTTTCGAACACATCGATGCGTGGACCTGGTTCAATGGATATTATACTTCCGGAGGGCGGCCCGTACCGAACCTTCCTCCCACCCCCGACGTGCTGGCCCTTGTCCGTTTTGGCCTGCGCAAGCCCGACGATCCGCGGATCCTGGATACCTTGAAGGCCCTGGATTCCACGTTGCGCGTCGATACGGCCTATGGCCCCGCCTGGAAAAGGACGCCCGGGGAAAAAGGCCTTCGGCCGTTGTTGCTGGTCGAACGCGCGCTCTACGAACTTAGCGCCGGTCACCGCGAATCCGCCGTTTCGTTATTGCGTACCCTATCCGCCTTCGGCCGCCACGGCTTTTTCCCCGAACGCGTGGAGCCCGAGGGAGACCCCTTTGGCAGTCCCTTCCCTCATGGAAGGACACACGCGGAATACCTCCGCCTGGGCTGCCTCATGGGCGAACACCGTGCACCCGAAGGACCCCGCTTTACCGCCGAACGGTATTTGTTGAAGACGCCCCCCGTCGTGCCCTTCGATATATGGCGCCCCCATCGCCCGGGAACGGTCCTGGCGCGCGGAAAAAAACTCCGCATCGAGCTGCCCGAATCCGCGCTCATCCACTGGAGCGATGACGACTGGACCAACAAGCAGCATACCCTCACGCGGGATACCTACCTGGGTGTGCACGTAGCGGAGCTGAGTCCCAAGGATTCGGCGGAGGCTTTGGTCTTTACTTTCTTCTGGTTGACGGAAGGGACCTGGGAAAACCGGAACTACACCATTCCCATCAGATAACACCAACCCGGCTCGCCATCCGGCCGGCCGCCCGGTCGGAGTGCCTGCCCGGCGGGCTCAGATAAATCCCATTCTGAGAGAGTGCTTGATCGCCTCCTCGCTGTGTTCAAAGTAACAATACGGAACCCCCAGGCGCTCGATCTCCTCCAGCATCGCGGTGATTTCCTTATTGGTTTTTTTGCGCGTGTGCCGGATATACACGCACGCGACCTGGCCCGGGGCTTTCCGGACCGCTTGCATATATAGTACGGGGTCCTGCTGAGTGTCGTCCCCCAGCAGGATGAAATGGTGGTCGGGGTAGTAACGGAAAATCTCCATGATCTTGCGGAGCTTGTGCCCGTGGCTGCCATTTGAGAATATGTCCCTGATGTGTGTCTTGAGATTGCCCATCAGGTAAATCCCCCTGGGGACGTGATAGATCCGCGAAAAGGCCCGGATAAAGGGATACAGGTTCCATTCACTGCTCGACACGAAGGAAAACAGGCAGGAGCCCTTGCGGCTGTTGGCCTCGTACAACAGTTGGTAGTGCTTCACCACCCCCTCGAAGGGTTTGCGTTCACTCGGCTCGTGCATGACCAAAAGACGCAGCTTTTTCCACCAATTCAAAGAATGCGAGATCAGGAGGGTATCGTCGATGTCGCTGATGATGTCGTACGAATTCAGGGCGGGCCTCAGTACGCGACCCTGGGCCAGTGCACCACCCGAGGCAAGGCGCACCTCCACGGCCGTCCATCCATAGTCGACGGGGTGGGTCATTTTCACGTCGAAGCGGAAGTACCCCAGGGGGTCCGTGGTGGTGCCGGCCCGGACGCCCTCCACGCTTAACTCCACGCGCACTCCCCCCAGCCCTTTGACACGGAACAGGCGCCACAGCACGCGGAGGTTGGCAAAAAGATTATCGGAATAGGGATACCAGTGCCTCAGGTTTTGGCGGAACACGTGACCGAAAACCACTACCCCGGTATGATTCGCGTATCCGGGGTAAACCACGATCGTAGGGTTGGGCGGCTGGCGCATCGGACCTTGAATTTAACTAACTTTCAATGTCCATGGAAGAAAAAATATTGTTCGTCGTCAATCCCGCGGCAGGGGGAAAGGATAAAGCCTTGTTCTGGACTAGCCTGCAAGAGGCCCTCAGCGCCCGGCCCTTCGACTATTCGACCTTTTCGACCACCGGTGAAGATGACATGCAACAATTGCGCCACTTGCTGGGTACGCAGGCCTTCACGCGCGTGATCGTCGTGGGCGGGGACGGTACCGTGCGCATGGCGGCCGAACTCCTCCTCAACCAGCCCACGGCCCTGGGCATCATTCCCATGGGCTCTGCCAACGGCCTGGCCCGGGAACTCGGCATCCCCAATCATCCGCGCGATGCCCTCAGGGTAGCCCTGGGCCCCCAGACCACCCAGATCGACACCATTCAGATCGACCAGCACGGCCTTTGCGTGCACCTCAGCGACCTGGGCATGAACGCCATCCTCGTGGAGCACTACGCCGCCGAAAAACTCCGGGGCATGTGGGGCTACGCCCGCGTCTTCATGAAGACGGTGGTGAAGCGGCGGCGCTTCCGCGTTTCCCTGGACGAAGAACACATGCACCTTTACCGCAACGTGTACATGCTGATGCTGGCCAATGCGCGCATGTACGGCACGGGGGCCGTCGTCAACCCCACGGGCTCCATGCGGGACGGATATTTCGAGGTCATCCTGTTGAAGGACTTCCGGTGGTGGGACCTGCCGCGCCTGTTTTTCCCCCGGCGGCGGCCCCGGTTGGAGCGGGAGGAGGTGGTATCGGTCAAATCCATATCGGTCGCCTGTAACCGGCCGGTGCATTTTCAGATGGATGGGGAATACCGGGGAAAAGTAACCCGCCTCCGCGCCGCCATCAACCCCCAGGGCCTTCGCGTCCTCGTACCACGCTAGCCGTCGGGGGCGTAATGCAATTTTAACAGTGGAGCGGTCGTTCTAAGGAGCGCACGCGATATATTTGCAACATGGATCAGGTCCTGGATAAAAATAAAAATTCAAAGGCGTTAGTGCTGACCTTGCTATGGCACGCCTTGCTGATCTTCATCCTGATCAAGATCGGCTTCAGCATTCCGCAGCCTCCGCCGCCGCCCCAGGACCAGGGCATCGAGGTCAACCTGGGGAACAGCGATCAGGGGTCGGGATCGATACAACCCCTTTCCCCCGGAGACCCCGCCCCTAAGGAAGTCGCCCGAACCGCTCCAGCCAGGACCCAAACCCCGCCCACGGCCCCCGCGCACATCGAAACCAACGACAACAACAACGACGACGCACCGCCGGTGACTCAACCCAAAAAAGTCAAGATCAGCCATACCCAACCCGTCATCCGCGAAACCGCGCCCAGGGTCACGCAACGGACCATCGTCAATGAAACCCCCGCACCACCCAGGCCCAGGGCCATTTACAAAGGAGGCACCGGTACCGGCGGCAATAACCAGGACGCTTTTAATAACAGCAAGAACGAAGGCATTGCCGGCGGCCAGGGAGACCAGGGTAAAGCGGGTGGGGATCCCAATTCCAAGAACTATACCGGGAACGGGGGTACGGGCAACGGAGGCGCTTCCATCACGCGGGGCCTCGAAGGCAGGACGTTTTCCGCGCCTTCCTTCCAGGGAGATTTCAATGAGGGAGCCGTAGAGTTTGTCGACGTGAAGGTTGACCGCTCGGGACACGTCCTCTCCGCCACCCCCCATCTGTCCGGTTCGACGCATTTCAATGGCTATTTTATGGACCAGGCCATCGAGTACGTCCACCGGATCAAATTCAATAACGGAAATGCCGATGAGCAAACCGGCACGATGCGCATCGTTTTCAAAGTCCATGAATAGATAAATGAACTATTCCGAAACCGTAAACTACCTGTTCGAACGCCTGCCCATGTATAGCCGCATCGGCGCGGCTGCCTATAAAGCAGACCTCACCAATACCCTCGCCCTTTGCGAGGCTTTGGAAAACCCCGAACTCCGTTTTAAATCCATCCACATCGCGGGCACCAACGGAAAGGGCTCCGTGAGCCACATGCTTGCAGCCATCCTTCAGTGCGCGGGATACCGTACGGGCCTGTACACCTCCCCCCACCTCGAGGACTTCAGGGAAAGGATCCGCGTGGACGGCGCCATGATCGAACCCGATTTCGTCGTGGGCTTCGTGGAGCACATCCAACCCCACATCGATCGCATCGACCCCTCCTTCTTCGAGATCACCGTGGCCATGGCCTTCGATTATTTCGCCAACCAGGAGGTAGACATCGCCGTCATCGAAACGGGCCTGGGCGGACGCCTCGACAGCACCAACGTCATCACCCCCGAACTTTCCATCATCACCAACATCGGCTTCGACCACATGCAAATCCTGGGCGACACCCTGGAAAAGATCGCCACCGAAAAAGCGGGCATCATCAAACGCGACGTCCCCGTCGTCGTGGGCGAATTCCGCGAAGCCACGGGCCCCCTCTTCGTACGCAAAGCCCGGGAAAAACGTGCGCCGCTGTTATTCGCCGACCGGGAGCGTTCCGCCACCAATTGGAGCTTTACCGGCCAGGACATGACCGTCGAGGTCACCATACGGCACACCGATATCAAAGACTACTATACCCTCGATTTACCCGGCCTGTATCAAACGCGCAATCTCGTAACCGTGCTCCAGTCTGTTCATACGCTGCGCGAAAGGGGATGGAAAATTCCGGACGCGGCTTTGCGCGAGGGCCTTGCGAAGACGCGTGTATTAACAGGCCTGCACGGCCGCTGGGAAAAGATCCGCGAGGCGCCTGTTGTCATCCTCGACGTAGCGCATAACGAAGATGGGTTCCGCGCCCTCGTCGCGCAACTCGAAATCACCACCTTCCACCAGTTGCACATCATCCTCGGGATGGTCAAGGATAAAGATCACCGCGCCGTGCTGCACCTGTTGCCGCCTACGGCGAACTATTACTTCACCCAGGCTTCATTGCCCCGCGCGCTGCCGGCTGCGGATTTGTGGGCGGCCGCCGAAGAAGCGGGGCTTACAGGGCAATCATACCCCGACGTCAATACCGCTTTGACCGAGGCGATTGCGCATGCGCATAAGGATGATTTGATCCTCGTGTGC
>CAZJDB010000092.1:0-33029 GCA_964544695.1 uncultured Chitinophagaceae bacterium | reverse complement strand
ACATAGAAATCATAGATAGTGAAGATTCGAATAGCCGTATTTCCGAAAATACGTTCGAATTCCAATTGCCCAAACTCCCGGAGTAAGGCAACCCTTGATTTCAGGTTGAATTGACAATATTCGCCTTTCGTGATCTTCATGCGTTTTTGGTGCATTACAACGACCGGGCAATGGCTTCAACTTAGTGGACATGATGTAGTGTTTGAGGTTATGACTGCAACTTTAACGGGGATAAGATCCGTTTGCTCCCGGCAAATAATTATACCTGCCGGGAATATAAGGCCGTATTTTCCTTGAGGCTTGCCAGCACTTCCATATTGAAGGTATCTCTGCTGTGAATATACGCATACGCCTGAATCTGGCGCGCGCCTACCTTCTTTTTTTCTACCGCTGCGGCGAATCCAAGGCAAACCTTATTTTTTCCAAGTTCTTTCGCCCTTAGCACTAATTGGTATAGGGCCTGTCGGTAAATTTTATATGCTTTATTATGGGTGTAGTCCAATCCTATGACCATCGGCGAATATATTGTCTCCCCCTTATAATTGAAAATAACGCAGACAGGCCTGCCCTCTCCCCCATGTTGGGGTGTAAGGTACAAAGCCAACACCTCCCACTTCTTGTTATCGAAGATCCGTTCGAACCATTTTCTCGGCAAATCAAAAGTGTTCAACTCCAGGCTGTGGGTCTTCACATTTTGGTACAATTGATACCATTGATCGATCACGGCTGAACCCGGATGCTCCGTGACCACGCGAATTTCATACTTGGATTCATGTTTACGGACGTCTTCCCGATAGTGCTGGCGCGAGCGGATGGAAAGGGATTCGTAATATCCCTCCCTGCCTTCCCAGGTCAGATCGGAAACGACACTTGTGTCAGGCATGGCGATCCGGACAAAACCGTTATCCACCATCAGGTTGTCAATATCGGGGTCGATGCCGTGAAAATCCCGGAAGACGACATTCCCCGATTTGTATTGCTCCTGGATGGCGTATGCCTTTTCGATAAAGAGTTGCAAAGCTTCTTTCCAATAGGGAGAGGTTCGATCGATATAGAGGTGTTCACCTTCGGTAAGCAGAGAGCCTACAGCCGTAACCTTGGTTGTGAGGTAATAGGGGTCTTTTTTGCGGATCTCTTCGACGTAGTTGGACACGGGCGCGGGGGAAAGCATGTCGTCCTTCCACAGGCTGGTGGTCAGGAAGGAGCCAACTACAGGCTTCCCGGAATGTTCCCGGACAACGACGTAATCGAAAGTCCAATTGTTAGCCGGTTCTTCATTGTGGGTAAAGGAGGATTCGAGGGTGCACATGCCGCTCCAGTCGAAGGTACCCCGGTCGGTCATCATCGCATCCCATTCGGTCCTGTCCACGTCGACAATAGTCTTTTCGTGGGTGACCTTGAGGGAAAGGCTTTGACTGATCACCAGGTTCACTTCTTTTTCCATTTGGACTTCTTCGGGCATGGGCATCTTGAAGGCCTTGTAGATATCGGCCATTGTCATGCCCTCTTCTTTCAGAGCTTTTGGCAATTCCTCTGCCATTGTTGAGATCATTCCTTCGATCTGCGCGAATGTGTGAAGGCGGGTGATCGTGAAACGGACTCCTGCATTTTTCATGGGCACCACGGGGAATACGCCGAGGTTGACATAATACCCTGCGGCCAGCATACGCGCCACCATGTTATAGGCGAGTTTGGGGAGGCTCACCCCAACGAAGAATACGGCCCCGATCGGCATGGATACCGCGGGCAGTCCATATTTCTTCAGCATGAGGTTGGTGAATCGGATGCGTTCATGCAGGTCGGATTGCAGGTCGTAAATCTCTGGGGTCAGGTGTATGTGCGCGGAGGCCAGTGCGGCCCCCAGGGTAGCCGGTTGGAGAGGACCGGAGGACAGGAGCGGACCTCCGCAATTGCGGACTTTTTGCATCTGTACCTTATCGGGGTAAACCATGACAGCTCCTCCCGTGGCAAAGGCCTTGGCCAGGGAAGTAGCCATGATCAGCTTAGGATGCATGGGCCGGTTATTGAGCACCCAGCCCCGTCCGTGTTTTCCGTGTACGCTCATGCCATGGGCGTCGTCGACATAGGCATGCAATTCCGGGTAGAGGTCCATCAGGACATACAGCTCGTCGATATTGCAATTGTCACCGTACATGGAATATACCCCATCTGCCATGTACCAGATTTTTTTATACTTGGAACGGAGTTCCTTGATCTTGTCTTCCAACTGGTCCATCCGGTTGTGGCGGACCAGCTCGGTAATGACCCCCCGGGCTTTTAAGGGTGTAACGGAGGATTGGACCGAATTATGAACCTGATGATCCAGGATCACCGCGTCTTCATCCTGGATCAGGACGGGAAGGTTCGACAGGTGGCCCAGGGTGGTGGTTGGGACGACGATGATGGGTTGTTCAAAAATTTTGTGAAAGGCTTCTTCCAAATCCTCGTAGAGCTTCAGGGAAACGTAAGCCCGGGATTCGGAAAATTGGGTGCCGTAACGATCGATGGCCTCGTGGGCGCCCCGTTTCAGGCGCTCGTCGAATTCCAGTCCAAGGTAGGAACAGGAGCCAAAATTGACCACGCGTTTACCCCGCAGTTGTAGGTAGTTTCCATTAAATGCATAGTCCTCATTGTATAAATGAAGAATATCCTTTTGGACACCGTAGGTGATGATCTGGTCGATGGTTTCGTAGAAGGATGCGCTCTTGCTCATAGTTATAAGGGATTTGTCCCAGCAAGGTGCCCCAATATAGTGCACCGTCCAACGTATAAAACACTGATTTTTACATACTTGCTCTAGTAATTTTTCCTACGTGTTTTAACGGATACGCCTTGAGGGAAAAGGGCTCCGGCGCGCCGTTTTCGCATGTGGACGCTTAAAACAAAATGTTAACTTTAGGGTAAAGGATTCGTTTGGATAAGCGCATTTACAAAATCAATAAGCTATTAACCGATTATTCCCTGGGTAAATTTGAGCACCGCCTCGAATTATCCAAAAACCTGGATGACATCGACGCCTTCATTAACGGCGTCAATATGCTGGGAGAGGAGCTGAAGGATAGAACAATACGCAGGAATTATTTTATTAATATCCTGAATTCGGTTTCGGACATGGTGATTGTCCTGAACCGGCTCGGAAAAGTGGAAGAAATCAATCGATCGGGGTGCGAACAACTGGAATGTTCCCGGGAATTTGCTTTGGGATCGGGTCTGGATACCTGGCAGGAACCGGGGCGCCCTTCCCTCTTCCCCTACATTCAGCAGCAGCTCAAAGCAGGGCGTCATTCGGTGACCCGGGACACCGTTTTTATGACGGCCACGGGGAAGAAAATACCGGTGCACATTTTTTCCGTATATCTTTTGGACGAGATCAACCGGAAAAGCAGCATCCTGCTTACGGCCAAAGACATCACCCTGCAAATCCAATCCGAAAACCTCCTCCTGAGGGCCATCATCGATACCCAGGAAAAAGAAAGGCAACGACTGGCAAAGGATTTGCACGATAGCCTGGGTCAACAGATTTCCGCCATAAAGTTTTACGTCAGCGCCACTGCTGATACCACTAAGGATAAGGATAACAAGGAGATACTCGTAAAGTGCAATGAGGGCCTCATGAAGGTTCTGGCGGATATGCGCAATATTTGTTTTAATTTAATGCCCAAGACGCTCGAGGAGTTCGGTCTCCTGAAAGCTATAGAGGAACTTTGCAACCAGATGGCCTTCGCTGCCAAGATCAGGTTCTACGTGGATTGCAGTGACTCTTTTCCTTCCCTTGACCAGTACATGGAAATCGACATTTTCAGGGTGGTACAGGAATTCATCAACAATGCCATCCGGCACGGAAAGGCAGGTAAGATCTGGATGAAATTCCAGAACACCCGGAACCACATCAAGATCACGCTGAAAGACAACGGAGTGGGCTTTGAGATAGCAGAGGGTGCAAATTTTCAGGGCAGGGGGCTCCAGAACGTCACGTCCAGGATCAAGTCCCATAACGGGGAGGTAAAGATCAAGAGCGCCCCGGGAAACGGTACACAATATCAACTTACTATACCCATCAACCATTAACCATTACCAGAGTCCTATGACACTTGAATTAATTGAAAAAGAGCTCGCAGTCCACTTGATCAACCTGCTCATCGTGGATGACCACCAGATGGTGAGGGACGGAATTAAAGTCATGCTTCAATCCAAAAAGGATATATTCCAATTCATCATCGATGAGGCAGAGAACGGGGACGAGGCCCTTAAAAAGGTCCTGCGCAAACCCTATGACATCATCCTGATGGACTACCAGATGCCCGATCAGACAGGAGCCCAGGTTGCGGAGAATATCCTGAAATATCAGCCCAGGGCCAAGATCCTGGCCCTGTCCAATTACGAGGAACTGGCCTACGTGGAAAAGATGATCGCCTGCGGAGCCAAGGGATATGTGCTGAAGAACATAGAGCCCACCCAACTCCTGATGGCCATAAGGACCCTTTTGGAAAACAAGACGTACTATTCCAACGAAGTCTCTTCCAAGCTCCTGGATGCCACGGGCAAGAATAACATAAATGCCATTCTGGAAAAGCACGGGCTGACCAAGCGGGAACTGGAGGTCCTCCAGATGATTGCCCAGGAAATGACCAATGAAGAGATCGCGGAAAAGCTATTCGTGGGGAAAAGGACCGTGGATACTCACCGGCAGAATCTGCTCAATAAGTTGCACGCGAGGAATACCGTTGGGTTGATCAAGGCGGCGTTTAAGCTCGAATTGGTTAAATAGGGGTGCTATGCTGGACGCTTTCGGCGCCGAAGGCGCCGTTCCCTTAAATTGGCCCTTTATGCGGACCCCGGCGGCGGATGTCTGTTTTGTTCTTATCTGCTTCAATCTTTTGTTGGAATTGCTCCCTGAATTGTTGATTGGGGTTTTTAAACAGAATGATCAGGGTACCATATTCCCTGGCCAGGGGGTTCGTAACGCTGTCGCACACCACTACACTCTGAAATTCTTTGACGAAGGGATGTTGCATTTCCTCCTGATCGTCCGTCACCAGCAGCAGGTCCTCGAAGCCATCGAAGGAATCGGGCATCCAATACAGGAAGCTCGCATTGTCGCTGTAACAGGTTGGTAACTGGTACTGGGTACCATAGTAGTTGACGGCCCCCGCTTCCCCGTAATTATCGCAAAACAGCAGGATGCGGCGCTTTTCTGCGCTGTCCAGGTGATTGTATACGTTAGCCACCTTCATGGTCATTTCCTGCCAGGACAACATATCCGCGAAGTCCTGGGGCAAGGGGTGGTCCTCTTGGTCTTCCCAGCGCAAGGTGCCCATTTTGCGGGCCAGATCGGATTTAGCGTAGTAAGCCGCAAGGTCCGTTGGAGCCAGGAAGGGAAGGGAAAGGGTTACGGCGAAATAACCAATGAACAGGGTAAAGGCCAGCATGCAACACCTCGCGATGAGTCCTGGTGCTTTGATCTTTGTGGTCCACGCCTCGATGGCCGCAGCGCCGAAGGCGAACAGGACCGGATAGGCGCCCTGAGAATAGTAATCTTTTGCATGGCCCAGGTCCAATAATGCAATGGTTATTATGTAAGCCCAGGCAATAAATCGAAAGGGGTTGCCTTTCTTCGAAAAAGCGGCCCAGCAAAGTCCTGTGATCCAGAGGTATAAGGTGGGCAGTTGCAGCAGGATTTGGCTTTTCAGGAAGTCTACGCGGTTGATATTCTTCAGTTGGTAATTCTCCAGGGTGCGCATATGGTACACTATGGGCAGCCCGTGACTAAATTCCCAGATAAGGTTGGGTAACCATATGATCAGGCCGAGCCCTAAACCATAATAAAAGTGGCGGTTTCTTAAAATGGACTTATCCCAGGTCAGGAGCAATCCCCCGAGAAGCCCCGTCGCATAAAATGCCATGGTGTACTTACTCAGCATGCCCAGACCCAGGCTGACCCCGGCCAGGTAGAGGTTGATCGTCTTGCCCGTTAGTTTGAAGCGTATCAGCCCGTAAGCCATGGCCGTCCAAAAGAAAATATCCAGGAAGTTGGGCTGGAACAGGAATTCCATCCTCAGGTAGGCTCCGAATACAAAGGGAAGGAAGGCCAGGAGCAGCGCAAACCATCTGCCCCCCAGCATCAAAACAATGCGCCCGGTCAGTAGGAAGGTCAGGGCTCCAAAAAGGCTGGGCCAAAGCTTGATGACCATCAGGCTTCCACCCAGGTGATTCGTCAACCAGGCGAAAAGGGAAAGCAACGGGGGCGCCTCCATATAACCCCACGCCATATGCCTGGCCTCCGCCAGGTACAGGAGCTCGTCCCTATGCGGCTCCCAGATGGGGTTTTGAATCAGGTAGGGAAGGATGATCTTGAGTACAGCAAGGAGGTAAAGCAGGCGGCGTTCCCGTTTCATGAATGGCTCTTTGGGCCCATAAGATACTAATGTTTGAGGAATCCGATATGGATCCCCAAAAACACATTAGGCTCCTTGGTATGCCCGATCAGGGCGCTGATAATGCTGCCCGATCCAAAATATAGGGGGCCTACGCGCGCGGCTACGCCCACGTTGGTGCCGGTGAGGGCGTTATAGCTTAGGGGCAGATAGGCCCCGAAAATTTTGGTTTCATACCGGGGGGTCAGGGTATAGGTATTGTAGTAAATGGGGTTGTAGGCCTTGGCCCCGCTGGCCACGCTCAGTTGTGCGGACAGGTTCACGTATAATCCCAGGATCGCGTGATAGTCGAAGTCCAGTTGAACGCGGGTAGGCAGGTTGACTTTGTATTTGCTGATCCCGCTGTCCGTAAGCGTGAAGTACTGGGGAACACTTTCAAAATGCTGTTTATAGTTGCTTAAGGAAACGGAATCGAGGTCGCTAAGGTAGTACCGGCTGTTGTTTGGAATGTTTACATTGAACGTTCCCGTGCTTTGTGGCTCGGGCGTATATTTGATGCTGCCTATGTCCAGCAGCGAGGCTCCGGCCCTGAAAAGGTATCCGAGGACGGGCACGGGTTTGAATTCGTACACCAGGCCCAGGTCGGCGCCCACACCGGTACCGTGCGTCTGGAAAAGCTGGTTGGCCTTGAAGTTGGAAAGGTCCACCCCGGCAAAGCCCATCCCCAGACTGCCTGCCATATTGGTCAGGTAAGGCTGTTGCGATATGGGGTCCTGAGCGAGGGTCCCATTCAGGTTCTGAATATTCATGTAAGCATTACCGATGCCCATGAGATACCTAAGCGTCAATCCTCCCTTGAGGGTGCTGGGCCCGTGGCTCACGAGGTCCCTGGCGACGCTGGCGCCGATTTCCTTCCAGGCATTCACGTTAAGCGCCATATTGCCGGAGGATTGCAGGGTATAGGGCAGGTTGGCTCCATCGTTGTTTTGGGCATTGATCAGGCTGTTCACCAGTTGCTGGTCCACGTTGCGGACATTGGCAATGACCCGGGCCCGGGTGGTGAGCGCTACGCTGAATTTGGCGGGAAGCCTGAGCATGAGGCCCGGACCCTGGATACCCACCCTGAAGAGAATGCTCGCTGAACCCGGCTGGGCAGGGAACAGTTGGTTCCGCAGGGAGTCCCCTTTGAAGGTATTGCCCATGTTTTTAAAGGCGAAGGGCACGCGGTTGCTCCCTACGTCGAAATCCATGGAAAAAAGTTCGAGGTCGAACTTATAGCGGCTGTCCGCGATATTGGCGGGATTAAAGAAGACACCGGCGACCCCGGTGTAATTCCCGGTGGAGAAGCCGGGAAGTTGTTGGGCGTTCGTATGACATACGACACCCGCAAGCAGGACTAGTAAGGTGAGCTTTTTCATTTTTTATAAGATATTGGATTTACAAGGTATCGGGTTTCGCTTAGGCTTGCAATACAAAGAATACGGTATATTAACCTACCAAATTAACGGTATATGGCCAAGCTTTATTATGTATTTAGTTTATTCAGTGTACTGTGGGTTTCCCCGGCCCCAGGTCAAACCCTTTTGGCGGCACACGGCTTGGCGACACACGGCGCCGTTAGTCTGCGGGGGCTTTCCGCTCCTTCTTTTGGGGTGCTTTGGGTTAGCGGAAGTTCCGGTACCGTGGGACGCTCGTCCGACGGGGGTTTGCATTGGAAATGGGTGACGGTGCCCGGTTATTCCCATACGGATTTCAGGGATGTGGAGGGGTTCGATTCGTTAACCGCCTTAATCATGGGGATCGATACCCCGGCCGTGATTTTACGAACCACGGACGGGGGGCAGTCCTGGAAGCGGGTCTTTTACGATGCTTCCCCAGGGATGTTCCTGGATGCCATGAGTTTTGCCGGCGCCATGGGCTATGTTGTAGGAGATCCGGTGAACGGTCATTTTTTTATCGCCGGGACTCGTGACGCAGGGAAGACATGGCAGGAAAGCCCGGGACCAAAGGCGGATAGCGGGGAAGGTTGCTTCGCTTCCAGTGGGTCGAACATCCTGGTAGCTCCCGGAGTATTCGCCCCTTTCATTTTCGTTAGCGGGGGCCCTATAAGCAGAATGTTCCTAAATCAAAAGGTTTACAAAATTCCCATGTCGCAAGGGAGCGCTAGTACAGGCGCCAATAGTATAGCCACTGACAGCCATCGTTGGATCGTCGTTGGAGGGGATTTTGCCCATGATACGATTACAACGGGCAATTGCGCCATTACTGAGGATGGGGGAGCACATTGGTCGATTCCCCATACCCCACCCCATGGATATCGCAGTTGTGTTATCCATTTATGGGATAGTACCTGGCTTTGTTGCGGTACCAGCGGGATAGATGTGTCTTACGATATGGGAGAAAATTGGACCTTGATCAGCAGGCAGAGCTTTCACGTGGCTGCCTATCCCGGGTCCGGGCGAACGGTTTACCTGGCGGGCTCGCGCGGACGGGTGGCGAAGCTGGCGTTGTAGCTGCGGGCGCCTTTGCGGGACGCGGGCGGAAAAAACCCGCCCCAGGTGGGGCGGGCTTCCATTTTACTTAAATAGGGTATCGACTAAAAGGGTACCGACTAAATCAGTGCAGATACACAGTTCCCAGGTTCGTAATCGTTCCTGGAATTATACTTACATTGTTAATAGTCGTATCTCCGTATCCGTTTCCGGTTCCGTAGAAAGTCACGTTTACAGTGGGGGTCTTGATCCCGCGGATCTCGTACCTGCCGTCATGGCCGGGAAGGGCGATCAAGGTGTCGCTACCCGAAACACAGCTAACAAAGGCGTCGGCTGCGCCAGGTAATACAGCACCTTCGAGGGTACCACTGTTCTGTTTCGTAAACAGGCGGATATAGGGCCTGAGCGCGAACTGCTGGTGACTGACTTCGATGATCGAGTGAGCGGCGTCGAAATCAACCCACAAAGCCAGGGTATTGGCATCGATCTGCTGGCAATCGTCCACGACGATGTCGAAGGTGTCCCCCCACAACAGCGCAAGGTGGAAGAGCGTGCTGTCCGCCATTACAGTGTTGTTGTCGCCCAGGACAACCCTGATCTTCAGGATCTTTCCGGCCTCGATGTTCGTGCTGGAGAACAAGGTGTCGATACCGTTTTGGAAGTCCAGAATGTTATACACACCCGGAGTTATATTCAACGTGTCCCAGTGGTAGCAAGGTGCGGTGCTGTCCTGGCCCATTCCGTTGGTCGAGCAGGAATCGGTTTTCAGGAAGACCATGATCGATTTGATGTCGATGTTGACTTCCTGAAAATTAACGGGTCCGTCCGTAAGGTACATTTGGAATTTTTGCTGACCTGCGGGGACGGAGGAATTGGAGTTGGACGCACTTTTTTGACACGCGGTGAAGAAAACGATGGCTCCTCCAACGCAAAGCGCTGCCAATGAAAACCACTTCATGCTTTTCATACTAAATGTTGTTTTTGTTTGGAATAATAGCAGTGAGCAAGGGGAGGTGTAACGCCCACAACTGGAACAAAGCAAGTGCCAAATTCCGCGCAGGGGGATATTAAATATTAATTAATCAAATACTTAACCAATAAGGGTTCGGATAAGGTCCGTTCGTAACGTTGGGCCCGGAGATAGAGTTAAGACAAAGGACGGTTAAAAGAGTTTAATGTTTTTTCGCAATTATTTTAACATAAACTGTGCCAAAGGCTTCGAGGATAGGCACGCCGGGGGGGTGGGGTGCGCCGGGGGGCGGCTGTGGCCGCTTAGAACTTTTTGAACATGAAAAATGCCCCGGCCAGGATGAAGCCGAAGGCTACCAGGTGATTCCAGCGGAGTTGCTCTTTCAATACCAGGATGGTAAAAAAGCAAAAGATGGTAAGGGTAATGATCTCTTGTATCATTTTAAGCTGGAAGGCGCTGAACCCCTCGACTTCGTAGCCGATCCGGTTGGCAGGCACCTGGAAGCAGTATTCCAGCAGGGCGATCGACCAACTGATGAGGATTACTTTTGGAAGGGAATCGCGGGGGAACCATTTCAGGTGGCCATACCAGGCAATGGTCATGAAGATGTTGGAAAAAATAAGAAGGATGACTGTCCGCATAGGTTAAGTTTTTGCGCGCCAGTGTTTTGAGACGCCTAGTCCTTTCCTGCCAGGAGATAGAGCACGGCCATGCGCACCGCCACTCCGTTTTCGACCTGCTGGAGGATCAGGGAATGCCTCGAGTCGGCCACTTCGCTGTCCAGTTCCACGCCCCTGTTGATGGGGCCCGGGTGCATGATCACTATGTCTTTGTGCAGGCTGTCCACCAATTTACGCGTGATCCCGTAGGAGAGGTTGTATTCCCTTAGGGAGGAAAATAAGGGCTGGTTTTGGCGTTCCAGTTGTATCCTCAGGACGTTGGCAACGTCGCACCATTCCAGGGCTTCCCTGACCTTGTATTCCACTTTTACACCGAAGGCTTCTTGTATATATGGAGGGATCAGGGTCGGAGGACCGGCCACCATCACTTCCGCTCCCATTTTCTTGAGGAGATAGATATTGCTCATCGCTACCCGGGAATGCATGATGTCCCCGATGATGGCTACCCGAACCCCTTCCAGGGTGCCCAAGGCATTTTTTATGGACAGGGCGTCCAGCAGCCCCTGCGTGGGGTGCTCGTTTATCCCATCCCCTGCATTGATGATGGCTGCGGGGATATGTCTGGCCAGGAAATAGGGGGCTCCGCTGGCGCTGTGCCGCATCACCACCATATCCACCTTCATCGACAGGATGTTGTTGACCGTATCCAGGAGGGTTTCGCCCTTGGACACCGAAGACCCCCCGGCTGTGAAATTGATCGTGTCCGCGGAAAGACGCTTTTCGGCCAACTCAAAGGAAATCCGCGTCCTGGTCGAATTCTCGTAAAACAGGTTGACGATGGTCACGTCCCTGAGGCTGGGGACCTTCTTGACCGGTCTTTGTAAAACGTCCTTGAATTGTTCGGCAGTGGTAAGAATGAGCTCGATGTCCTCACGGGTGAGAGCCCGTATCCCTAAGAGATGTTTCGTGGATAACTGCATCTTAGGGGGCAAATGTAGTGAAAATCCTTTAGTGTAGCACGACTTGTTCCAGGTCCCATTGAACGGTTACCCGTTGGGTTACGATGGAATCGATGGCTTTACCGCAGTAATCCGGCTGTATGGGCAGCTCGCGGCTGAAGCGGCGATCAATGAGCGTGCAAAGCCCGACGTGGTTGGGGCGCCCGAAATCAAGGATGGCGTCCAGGGCGGAGCGGATGGTCCTCCCCGTATACAACACGTCGTCGATGAGGATGACAGTCTTCCCTTCTATGGAAAAGTTGATGGTGGTCTGATTGGGAATGTGTATCTCCTTTCTTACATCATCCCTGTAAAAGGTAATATCCAACTTTCCATACTGAACCTTTTCCTTCGGGTAAAGCGTGCGGATGCAGTCCACTACGCGGTCGGCGAATTTGATACCCCTGGGTTGTATTCCGATGAATACGGTATTATTAAAGTCAATTCCGTCCTCCGTGAGCTGGTGGGCAAGGCGCTGGATGGTAAGCTTGAGTTGAGCTGGCGCGAGGATGACTTTCATATCTAATGATTTGGCCGCGCCTACCGGCGCGTCTGCTTAAAGTTACTGGAGAAAGGGATACTTATAATCCACGGGCGGGTTAAAGTTTTCCTTGACAGTCCGGGCGCTGAGCCAGCGATACAGGTTCAGGGCCGAGCCGGCCTTATCGTCCGTCCCCGATGCTCTGGCTCCCCCGAAGGGCTGTTGCCCAACGACTGCCCCGGTGGGCTTGTCGTTGATGTAGAAGTTCCCCGCACTGTGGATCAAGCGTTCGGTCGCCCTTTCCACCGCATTACGGTCCTGGGCGAAAATGGCGCCCGTCAGGGCGTAGGGGGAAGTCCCGTCCACGAGGTCCATGGCTTTCTCGAACTCACCAGCTTCGTATATATAAATGGTCAGTACCGGGCCGAAGATTTCCTCGCAAAGGGTTACGAAGGACGGATCGCTCGTCTCGATAACGGTGGGCTCTACAAAATATCCCTTGGACTTGTCACAGCCCCCGCCTACGAGGATGCTTGCACGGGGGTTATCCTTTGCCTTGTCGATGTAGCTTTTTATTTTATCAAAAGAGCGTTCGTCGATGACCGCGTTGACAAAATTTCCGAAGTCTTCCACCCCCCCCATTTTCATCGTCTTTATAGTGGTGACAAGGCCCTCTTTGATGGCGGGCGCCAGGTTGGAAGGAAGATATGCCCTGGAGGCGGCGGAGCACTTCTGTCCCTGGTATTCGAAAGCGCCCCTGGCCAGGCCCGTCACTACGGCATCCACGTCGGCACTTTGGTGTACCAGGACAAAATCCTTTCCTCCCGTTTCCCCTACGATCCTGGGATAGGTGCGATAGGCGTCTACGTTATGGCCGATCGTCTTCCAGATATGGTTGAAGGTCCTGGTCGAGCCCGTAAAATGGACCCCGGCCAGGTCCCGGTGCGAAAACACGGTATCCCCGAACTTGGGGCCGTCCCCATACACGAGGTTGATGACGCCATCGGGAACGCCTGCTTCCTTAAAGACCTTCATTACCCAATAAGCTGCCAGGACTTGGGTATCGGAGGGCTTCCAGACCACCACATTCCCGCACAGGGCCGGGGCCGAAGGCAGGTTCCCGCTGATGGCCGTAAAGTTGAAGGGCGTGATCGCCACGACAAAACCCTCCAGGGGCCGGTATTCCAGTCGGTTGTGGATGCCGGGGGTACTGATGGGCTGCTGGCGGTAAATTTCGCTGAGGAAATGGACGTTGAAACGCAGGAAGTCGATCAGTTCGCACGCGCTGTCGATTTCCGCCTGGTAGGCGTTCTTGCTTTGACCCAGCATGGTGGCGGCGTTCACCTGCATGCGGTATTTGGTCGCCAGCAGGTCGGCGGCTTTCAGGAAGATGGAAGCCCTGTTTTCCCAACTGATCTTTGCCCATTCCTTTTGGGCCTGCAAGGCGGCTTCGATGGCCTTCTGAAAGTGGTTCTCCTCGCCTGTATGGAAGTGTCCCAGGACTTGTTTGTGATCGTGGGGTGCTTTTATAAGTACCTTTTTTCCGGTGCGCACTTCCTCTCCCCCGATAAACATGGGGATGTCTGCCGGATTTGCTTTCA
This sequence comes from uncultured Chitinophagaceae bacterium, assembly GCA_964544695.1. Taxonomy (GTDB): domain Bacteria; phylum Bacteroidota; class Bacteroidia; order Chitinophagales; family Chitinophagaceae; genus Dinghuibacter. The sequence goes on along the minus strand of CAZJDB010000092.1, from coordinate 19,493 downwards.
GTTCCTTCAATGCTTTTTGTAGCTTATCCCTTTCCGCCGATCCCGGGCCATAGTGGAGAATAGGTTCGTTGACGGGCATGGGATAATAAAAATCGCCGCGGTTCATGGAAAAAATTTGTGCAAAATTAAGCCATATTTGCCTATGGCGTATTTTTTCCGCTTTTGGTCCCAGGTAATCCGTACTGCCGTGTATGTCATACGGCATCGCCGTATCGAGACCCGGCGGGCGTATTCGTTGCTGGACGCGGTGGAAAAGTCCTACGGTGGGCAATTTGCAGCGCCTACCCGTCGGAAAATCGCCGTTAGCTACGGTATTTACACGCCCATGATCTGCGATGCATTTACATTGCTTCACGGGAGGCGCACTTCTTTGGCGGAAAAGGAGCGGTTCATTCACTACTTCATTTGCAGTTCTCTCTTCGATGACTTCACGGACTATGTGGCTTTCCCTGAGGCGGAATTGTTTGCGTTGTCTTTTGACCCGGAACATTTCGTGCCGCGGAACTTTGATGAGTCGGTTTTCCGGGATTCGCATCTTTTCCTGCGGGGGTTTGTCCATGAACGCGTGGTGTACGATGCGTTGACGCAGCGGCTTTTTCAGGCGCAATGGGATTCAAAGAAGCAGGCGCCTGGTGGGGGGCTCAGCCGGGAGGCCCTTCAGGAGATCACCTTCCGCAAAGGGGGGCTCTCGGTGTTACTTTGCAGCTTTTATCTTGACCTGTCCCCTACCCCTGCCGAACGAGACTGCTGGTACCGGATCGGAACCATCATCCAGCTCACGAATGACCTGTTCGATATCTACAAGGATTTGGGGGAGCATATGGATACGTTGCCTGTGCGCATTACTGATGCACATGCGTTCCGGGCTTTTTTCGAGGAGCAGATCACGGGTATGCAGGCGGCGATCAGGCGGCTGGATGTTTCTTCTGAGGCCTTCCGGCTGGCCATGGCGGGGATTTATGCTTTTGGGCTGATCGCCCTGGACCAGTTGGAGGCTTTGCAGGGGGAAGCTTTTGAATTGCCGCCTTTAGAGACGTTGACGCGCAAACAACTTGTCATCGATATGGAAAAGCGGACGAATTTAGTCAAGTGGCTGAAGTATACATATCACAATGCCAGGTAGCGTGATCGTTATTTCAGCTTTATCCTGACGTCATAGGAGTAATCCTGCGCTCTAACGAATCTAAAATGACCGAGGGATTGCAATTTAGGATTTAGTATATAGTTGAATTCTTCCCGTAACAAGGCCGAGGGGTACCTGATAATAGGTTTGGCTGCCTTTATCAAAAGGCTGCTGCCAAAGGCCTGGGTTGAGGAGGGCGCCGGCGTATCCATCCAATCCCCCGGGAGATCGGCGATGGCAAGCGTTTGAATTTCCGTTTCGTCGATTTCATAGGTGGTAATGCTTAATGCCCGGGGAATGTCGTCGATGTTTACGTTAACGGTATATTCCAGTAATGCCAACGCCCTGCTGTCCGAAGTATAAATACACGCGTCTCCCTTTTTGTTCCAGCGCCCTCCATGTAATCGAGCTCCCTCCCCGTCCAGATCCCCGGCATACTTTGTCCTGCCTATTCGATAAACAAACATGATCGGGGCTTAAGAGTAAACGCCATAAGCGATTCTACCGATCAGATTCCTTACCTCCTCGCGGCCGAACTGACTATCCATAATATCTATTGGCGTCTTTCCGCCCAAGGCCCTATTGGGTCTATGAATCCACTCCTGTAAACGATCCTCATCCTCAAATACCTCTATACCATATGAGTAGATATCATTCACATCGATAATTCGTTCACTGAGTGGCGTATTGAATTTTTCGTCGCCTTTCTTGTTGAGTAAAGTAGCCCTGGTAACCGATAAAATGGTGGCCATGGAATCATAATCCAGGCGAAGCCTTTCCTTGATGGCTTCAAAATCCTTCTTTGTCACACCCTCCTTGGACATGTTCATTTTGTCCATGGGGGTCAAATGGCCTTCCCCCCTATCGATCGATTCATCATCGGAAACAATTTCGTACGCCCTGACCGGTTTTTTTCTCGCGGATTTCGCTGCCTTTCTGGGCGTTTTGCCAGGCGCTGCGCGCCTTTGAGCTCTTTTTGCCGTGGCCATAGTATAACTTTTTACTTACAACGGTGTAAAATTATACTAAAAAAAGCAATTGGACAAATGGAAAATTCCTGGTCATTCTTCGTCCTTCGCGGACATCAGATAGGCCTTGATGAAGCCATCGAGCTCGCCGTCCATGACGGGCTGAATGTTGTTCACCTCGAAGTCCGTCCGGTGATCCTTGATCATCTTATAGGGATGGAACACGTAGCTGCGGATTTGAGAGCCCCATTCGATTTTCTTCTTGTTGGCGTTGGCGGCGTTTTTGAGTTCTTCGCGGCGGCGGATTTCTTCTTCGTAGAGGCGGGACTTGAGCATTTTCAGGGCCTTTTCCCGGTTTTCGCCCTGCGTGCGGGCCTGCTGGCACTCGACGATGATGCCCGAGGAGATGTGCTTGAGGCGTACGGCGGTTTCGACCTTGTTGACGTTTTGGCCTCCTTTTCCACCGGAACGGTAGAATTCCCATACCAGGTCTGCCGGGTTGACCTCGATTTCGATGCTGTCGTCGACCAGGGGATAGACGAAAACGGAAGCGAAGGAGGTATGCCGGCGGGCGTTCGAGTCGAAGGGGGAAATGCGGACGAGGCGGTGTACACCATTTTCCGCTTTCAAAAAACCATAGGAAAATGGGCCGTCGAATTGAAGGGTAGCGCTCTTGATGCCGGCGCCTTCGCCCTCCTGGAGGTCCAGTTCAGTGACGGACCAGCCTTGCTTTTCCCCATACATCCGGTACATGCGCAGGAGCATTTCGGCCCAGTCCTGGCTTTCGGTGCCGCCGGCACCGGAGTTGATTTGGAGGATCCCCGGGAGCTCGTCCTCGGGTTGGTTGAGGGTGCTTTTGAATTCGGCTTCTTCGATGACCTGCAGGGCCTTGTCGTAAGAGGCCCGGACCTCGGTTTCGGTTCCCTCGCCTTCTTTCCAGAAGTCGAAAAGGGTGGCGAAATCCTCTATGGCCGTGGAGACCTGTTCATAGAGGCGGACCCAGTATTCATTAAGCTTAATATCCTTAAGTATCTGTGTAGCCCTTTCATTGTCATCCCAAAACCCGGGGGATATGGTCAACTGCCGGTCCCGTTCGATTTTTTCCCTTTTGTCAGGGACGTCAAAGATACCTCCTCAGGACGCCCAGGCGGTCCCTCATATCTTTCAAATGCTCTTGTGTCATAGCGCGCGAAGATATGGGATTTTACGTAAGTTTGTTATAACAAAGGAATGCGGCCCACATTGACCAAGCACCCTTTCATAGTACCCATTATCCTATGTATGTCCTTCCATTGGAGCTCCTCCTTTGGACAGTATACACACGTCAAGTTCCGTCGTTTCGGAATGGGTAACGGGCTTTCCCAAAGCAACGTGACTTGCATCATGCAGGATTCACGTGGTTTCCTTTGGTTCGGCACCCAGGACGGCCTCAACCGCTATGACAGCTATAACTTCACTGTTTTCCGGAACGACCCCGTCGATTCCAATAACCTGGCTAATGATTATATAAAGGGGCTCGGGGAGGCCCGGGACGGGTTTTTCTGGGTTGCCACCTGGGGCGGCGGGCTATGCCGGTTTGATCCTTTCAGGGGCCAGTTCAGCTCCTTCAACGCAGGAATTCCAGATAACTTTATTGGCACGGTGGCTTTGGATAACCAGGAGAATGTTTGGGTGGGCACAGAAAACCACGGAGCATTTGTCGTCCACCCTAAGGAAGGAAAAGCGTTCCCGGTAAAAGGCCTGGAGGACAATTACATAACCAACATTTTGGTCGACAGGGACCAGGATGTATGGTTTGCTACCCGGGACGGGGGCCTTGGACGCTATCGTCCTTCCACCGGAGTCATGACCATGTACCGTCATCAGGAAGGGGATTCTTCCACCATCGGTAGCGACCATGTCCATGCGCTTTTCCAAGACAGCCAGGGACGCCTGTGGATAGGGACGGAAGGCAAGGGCTTGGATTTATTCATGCCTGAAAAAGGCACTTTCAGGCACTTTGTTCATTCGGGTTATCCGGGCAGCCTTTCAAACAATATCGTCTTTTCACTTGGGGAAGATGCAGAACAACGCCTTTGGGTGGGTACGCAAAATGGCGGTCTGAACATCATGGACCCGGAGAAAGAGACCTTTCAACATTTCGTCCAGGATGACATCGACAATTATAGCTTGAGCAACAATTCCATCTATTCCATGTACCGGGACAAAGATGATAATATGTGGGTGGGGACGTACAGCGGAGGGATCAACCTGTTCAACCGGGATATGGGTCAGTTCTCCCTATATCGCCACACGACGGAGCCGTACAGCCTAAGTAACAATAATGTTCTGGATTTTTCAGGGACGGGGGGGCAGGTTTGGATCGGGACCGATGGAGGAGGGTTGAACATTTTTGATCCGGGGACGGGGCGATTCGTACATGCCCCCGTTTCCAACAACTATGTCCTGAACATAGAGGCGGCGGGAAATGGGAACTTCTGGGTCGGCACGGTCGGCGGGGGCCTGACCTTAATGGATAAAAATTACCATCCCCTGAAGGTGTACCGGCACAAACGTGGAGGGGAAAATAGCATTTCGGGCGATGATATTTGCGCCCTTGCCGTCACAGCCCGAAAGGACCTGTGGGTAGCGACTTTCTCAACCGGCCTGGACAGGTTAGACAAGGCTACCGGAAAATTTGAACACTTTGCGCACGACTCAAAAGATAACCATTCCGTAGCCAGCAACAGGATTCAGAAACTCATGATCGACAGTTATGGTCTTTTATGGGTCGGAACCTTCGACAAAGGACTGGACGCAATCCAGGAAGACAGTCATTCTTTCAGCCATTTTATCCACGATACGACACGCAACAGCATTAGTAATAATGCCATCAACGACCTCCTGGAAGACCGCTACGGCAATATCTGGATCGCCACCAACTTCGGCCTCAATTGCTGGAACCGGCAAACGGGACAATTCAAGACGTATTCGGTAAAGGAAGGTTTGGGGGGTAACATTATCCACGCACTGCTGGAGGACGCCAGGGGCAATCTCTGGTTCAGTACCAACAAGGGCGTCAGCCGACTCGACCCTATTTCAGGGAAAACGCAGAATTATTCGGTGGCCTATGGTCTTCAAACGGGTGAATACAAGGCCCACGCGGCATGGAAATCGCCCGACGGGACCTTGTATTTCGGAGGCACGGGGGGGTTCAATTCCTTTCAACCCGACAGCATCAAGGAATATGCTTTCGATCCTCCCCTCTTGCTCACGCGCTTTTCCATATTCAATAAAGAAATCGTCCCGGATGAGAACGAGAACAGCACCGGCTACCTTCAGGAAAACGGGACGATCACCCTACCCTTCGACCATTCGGTCCTGACCTTTGACTTCGCTTCGCTCAATTACACGACGGCGGATAAGAAGCAATACCAATATCGCCTGGTGGGGTTCGAAAAGGCATGGAACCATACGTTGACGCGGCACACGGTCACGTATACGAACCTGGACCCGGGGAATTACACCTTGCAGGTTCAGGGGTATAATAACAGTGGAGGTTGGTCGGACCGCCTGCTGAGCATAAAGATGGAAATCCTGCCTCCATGGTGGAAGACCTGGTGGTTCCGGATTGGGGTCGTGGTGGCCTGCCTGGCCATCGTATATGCCATATTTTCGATCCGGTTGCGCCTTATCCGCAAACAAAAGAGAGTTTTGGAAAGGGAAGTGGAGGAACGCACGCGCCAGCTCGCCCTGTCCACGGAAAAAGAACGCCAGGCCAATGAGGCCAAGAGTATCTTCCTGGCCATGATGAGCCATGAAATAAGGACCCCCCTCAATGGGATCCTGGGCATGTCCAGCCTCCTGTCCGAATCGGAGCTGAACACCGAGCTACAGGAGTACGTCGAAACCATCCAGCATTCCGGGGAAACCTTGTTATCCGTAATCAATGATATCCTGGACTTCTCAAAAATCGAAGCGGGTCATATGGAAATGGAGGAAAGGGACTTCCGCCTAGATTTTTGCGTGGAGGAGGTCCTGGATATGTTCGCCCTCAGGGCCGCCGAGTCCGATATAGATCTTGTCTGCGATATAGAAGAAGAAGTCCCCCGCTGGATCCGTGGGGATATGATCCGTTTGAGGCAGGTCATTACCAACCTGGTGTCCAATGCCATCAAGTTCACCAGGAAGGGAGAGGTCTTCATACACGTCACACAGGGTCGCGCAGATGCCTGGGGTCATATGGATTTGATCTTTACGGTTCGGGATACCGGTATCGGTATTTCAAAGGACAAACTCAACCGCCTGTTCAAGGCTTTCTCACAGGTGGACGCTTCGACCACGCGTCAATACGGGGGCACGGGCCTGGGCCTGGTCATTTGCGAAAAGCTGGTCCACCTGATGGGGGGGACGATCCAGGTGGAAAGTAAGGAAGGTCAGGGGACCACTTTCCGCTTTACCATCCGCACCCGGAAGGGCATGGAGCCCATTCCCGTCAAGGCGGAACGGAATATTTCCCTGACCGGAAAGAAAGTCCTTGTCGTCGACGACAATGAAACCAACCGCCTGCTGCTCGACAAGCGCCTTCGCAAATGGGGGATGCATCCCTCTTGCGTTGCGTCCGGAGGTGAGGCCTTGACGCAAGGTCACGGCTGGGACCTGATCATTACGGATATGAATATGCCCGGGATGAATGGGATAGAGCTGGCGGAAGCCTTGCGGCGTTCCGGTAGCGAAGCTCCCCTTGTCCTGTTGAGCTCGACTTCGGAAAGCCATGTCGGAAAAGTGAGTCACCTGTTTACGGCGGTACTGCATAAGCCTATACGGGAGCAACAACTGATGTCCACGGTTCAGGAGTCATTGAACGGGGATAAGAAAGCGGAAGCCGGCCCTTCCCGAAAACACCACTTGGACCCTTCCTTTTCGGTGACCCATCCCATGAGTATCCTGGTGGCCGAGGACAATCCGGTCAATCTAAAGCTGGTCGAACACATCCTTCATAAGCTGGGATATGCCCCGGACAAGGCCGTCAACGGCCGGGAAGCCGTGGAAAAGAGCGCTTCCAATGCCTTCGATATGATCCTGATGGATGTGAGTATGCCTGAAATGGACGGCCTTCAGGCGACCCGCCTTATCCGGGAACGGCCCGGGAACCAGCCTATCATTGTGGCCATGACGGCCAATGCCATGGAGGGGGACAAGCAAACCTGTCTGGATGCGGGTATGAATGACTACATTTCCAAGCCTTTGCAATTGGAACTCCTTCTTGAGGGGTTGAAAAAGTGGAGCGCGGCGACCTTGGCCCGCTGACCGCCCCCTATCGCCACTTAAACTTTATTGCCGGGTTCGATGTAACCTTTCATTCGTATAAAACGTCTATTAGACACGTCAATATATTTGCAATTTATTCACATATAAAGGCGTTTAAATCCCGAATAATTCGTAACTTTGCGGCGCATTAAGGTACTAACGACCATAATCCGATTGCAAAAGCCCTATAAAGCTGTTACGGACGACAGCTTGCCTGGAAAACAGCTCTTAGAGCGCCTGAAAAAGACCTTCTACCCGCTGTATCACGAAAAAAGACTGAGACTAGACGCGCAATAAGGCGTCGCCGATCACCGGTCACGAAAAATGACCGCTCGTCACTGAAAATTACCAAGTATAGTATTATGTTTTGCATAGTACCATTTTTAAACCATATCTTTGTATCACAAACAAAGGGTAAACAAAAACCTCTAACACAGAAAAAATTAAGTATATGAAAAACAAGATCACAACTACCGGCTTATTCCTGCTGATGACATTTGGTACGTTTGGAACGTACGCCGGGAACCAGGATTCTACTAAGAAAGACACCTGTTGCACTACGACGGCCGCTCAGCACGCCCCCGTAACGAAAAACAACGAACCCGATGCCGCTCAATTTGCGGGCACCCTTAATGACCAGGTAGCCCTGGCCGATGTGGAAATGGCTTTCCAGTTCGTTGCTGCCCAATCCCAGGAAAAGATGGCCACGGCCGATGCCCTTACGAACCTGCAGATGCAGGAGGTTCTCCTGGAAAAATCCCTGCAAAAAACGACTTTGGCCGCTGCCAAGGGTGCAGATAAATCCCTCAATGCTACGCAGCAGAAGGATTTCAGCCTGGCAACGGACGCTTTCCGCCCTGAAAATGTAGCAAAAATGTTAATTGCCAGCGACAAGGGCATCAACCAACATTATGCTCAACAGAGTGGTATAGGAATTGCAAGTTCTAATTAAGCAGAAAGTTTCAGTTATTAGTTTTCTCATGTCTCTTGCGGGTCGGTGGTCTCACCGACCCAATCTTTTTTATACCTTTAAGGTCTCTTAAACCCTTATTTGATGCGAATAATGTTTTTGGCTTGCGCGGCTACTTGCGCATTGCTGGCGGGCCTTCGGACGGAAGCCCAATCCGTGATCATCAAGGCCACGATGGTTTTCACGCCCCGTGAAACTGGGGAAGATGACCCCAACCCTCCCCAGGAAACCAACCAGGTGGTATATGTCAAGGGGTCCCATATCAAATCGGAATCCAAGTCCGATGTGAATCATACCATCACGATTATAGATCAGGATGCCAAAAAGACGACCCAACTGTATGAACAAGGGGGCCGGAAATACGGTTATTTCTCCATAGACACAGGGGCTGCTGCAACGCCTCCCGTGCGCAGGGATTCCGCCGGGAACGTCATTCAACGCCCCACCCCCAACCTGCAATACGTAGATTCTTCGAAAACCATAGCGGGTTATGCCTGTAAAATGGCCATCGTCACCCTAAACTTCGGGGGACGCAGTATGAATACGGTCATTTGGTATACCAAGGACCTTCCCCTGAAGAAACCTATTCCCACGGGTGGTGGGGGCAGGGGCTTTAACTTCGGGGGTGTGAATAATCTAGATGGTTTCCCTATGGCCTTCTCCACCGCCCTCCCAAACGGGACGACCATCACCTACACCGTGAACAAGGTCGACGCTAATGCCAATATCAACGACAACGAGTTCGACATTCCCAGGGGTTACGATGTGAAACCCGAGAGCGAGCGGCCCCGTGGTCAATTTGGCGGTGGTGGCTTCCGTGGTGGACCCGGTGGTGGCGGGCCGCCTCCTCCTGGCGGGAACTAGGCGAGATCGAGGGGCGGTTGGCCGTTAGCCCCGCGCTTTTTCGTACCTTTGCAGTCGCATGGCCATCAACAACTTAATTGCACAATCGGTACAGGAAGCCCTGGAAAGGCTCTACCAGGTCAAGGTAGCTCCGGAAGATTTTCAGATCAATCAAACCAAGCCCGAGTTCGAGGGCGATTATACCGTCGTGGTATTCGCCCTGGTGAAAAAACTCCGCAAACCCCCGGAAACCCTGGCGGGAGAGCTGGGGGCGGAACTGATGCGCCTGCGACCCGATGTATTCAGCGCATTTAATGTCATCAAAGCCTTTTTGAACCTTTCTATATCGGATTCCTATTGGACCGGGGTGCTGGCCGCATCCTATGCCGATATCTCTTATGGACGTCAGCCCTCGCGAGGTCAAAAAGTGATGGTGGAGTACTCCTCCCCCAACACCAACAAACCCCTGCACCTGGGCCATCTCCGCAATAATTTTCTGGGTTGGAGCACCGCTGAAATCCTCAAAGCCTGCGGATACGAGGTCGTCAAGACGTGCATCGCCAATGACCGGGGAATACATATTTGTAAAAGCATGGTGGCCTGGCAACGCTATGCTGCGGGTGCAACGCCTGAATCAACGGGCATCAAGGGCGACCATTTCGTGGGGGATTACTATGTACGCTTCGGGCAGGAGCTGGCTCTTGAAGTTGCGGCCTTGGGTCTTCCCTCCGAAGATGCTGCGCCGATTATGAAAGAAGCACAGCAAATGCTCGTTGACTGGGAAGCGGGGAAAGCATCGGTCATTGCTTTGTGGGAAAAGATGAACGCCTGGGTGTACGAGGGCTTCGCCGCAACTTATGCCACCATTGGCAGCGACTTCGATAAAACGTACTATGAAAGCCAGACTTACCTGCTGGGCCGGGAATTCGTGGATCTCGGGATTGCGTCCGGGGTGTTTTTTACCAAGGAGGACGGCAGTGTCTGGATTGACCTTACATCGGAGGGCCTGGACCAGAAGATCGTCCGTCGTCGGGACGGCACCTCTGTATACATCACCCAGGACCTGGGACTGGCCGAACTCAAGTATAAGGACTTCCATTCCGACCAAAGCATCTACGTCGTGGGAGATGAGCAGAATTATCATTTCAAGGTCCTCAAGTTGATTTGCTCACGACTCGGCATCCCTGGGGCCGATGGTATGTACCACCTCAGCTACGGCATGGTCGAGCTGCCATCGGGTCGCATGAAAACGCGTGAGGGCACCGTCGTGGATGCGGACGAAATTGTTGCTGAAATGGTGAACCTGGCGCGGTTGAAAACCGAGGAGTTGGGGAAGGTTTCGGGTTTCGATTCTTCCGAGTTGTCCTCGTTATATTCTATGTTGGGGCTGGGCGCCTTGAAATTCTTTTTGTTGCGCGTGGATCCACGGAAGCGGATGCTGTTCAATCCGGAAGAATCGATCGATCTGCATGGGTTCACGGCTACGTTTATACAATATGTCCATGCACGGATCAAGTCTGTTCTCCGCGGTCAAACTCTCGGCGATTTTTCGTCTTGCGGGGCTTTGACACCTCTGGAAAAAGAATTACTGATTTTACTTGAGCAGTATCCTTCTACTATTGTTGCGGCGGGGGCTTCGCATGACCCGTCTTTTATTGCGGGGTTTGCTTTCCGGTTGGGGCAGGTATTCAATTCTTTTTATGCCGAGCATTCTATTGCGCGCGAAGCGGATCCTTCCCGGAAGGCCTTGCGGCTGGCTTTGGCTATGATGACGGGGAATGTGTTGAAGTCTGCAATGGGGTTGTTGGGGATTGGGGTGCCGGAGAGGATGTAAAACCATCCCCCTAATTTTCCACAAACTCCATTAGTATTTTTAGAAATTGCTGTTTAACCATTGGGATATCTATTTGTACAATTTGCCAGACGATCTGGAAATTAACACCAAAATATTCGTGGATGGAAATATTTCGGAAGCCAATGATATTTTTCCACTCCACCTCCGGATAATTTTCCTTTATGGAAGTAGAAATACGGGCGCACGCTTCCCCAATGATCTCGAGTTGTTTAATAGTCGCGAAACGCTTTTCAGAACTGGCGAGAAACTCTTCTTTCGATATATTCAGCAGGTAGGACTCAATTTCTTTAATGGCATCCAATACATGTCGGACTCGCAGTTCGTCACTAAGCGGTGGCTTCATAGATCAGAATCTTATCTTTTTCAATGTACGGAATGACGTATTTGGAAATTCCATCACTTGTCACGACGTCTACCTTATTATGCAATAAATCTTCAAGTTCCTGTTGGAAACTAAAAAATTTCATGCCGATAGGTTTGGAATAATCCAACTCCAGTAATATGTCGATGTCGCTGGCTCCCTTCACTGCAGTATTTCTCGCGTAAGACCCAAATAAATAAGCCCTTTTCACCGGTTTGCCGGCAAAGTAATTACGAAGAATGTTGGTATCATTTATAGAGAGAGCCATGATGCAAATATAGTCAACTTTTAGCTGTTCAACACTCGCTTGGCGACCAAGATAATTACCTCATCAGCGTGACCGTCCCCTTTTGCGCCATATACTTCTTGAGCAGAGGATCAAAATATTCCACTTCCCAAGTATACGCCCCAACCGGCTGGTCCCGACCATTCAAGGTCCCATCCCACCCCTGCCCCGCATCGGAAGTCGAAAATACCATTTGCCCCCACCGATTAAATACCTTGAACTGCGTGATGGTCACATGGAGGGAAGGGGGCACCATAAAAATATCGTTGTGCCCGTCCCCATTCGGCGTAAACGCAGTAGGCATGTGCAGCCCGTAGAATACGACCACCAGTTCCTTGGCCGTAGCGGAACAACCCAATACATTCAATACCGTCAAGGCGTACGTCGTGGTGTACTGCGGGCTGGCAACCGGATCCGCAATGGTAGGGTTGTTCAGGCTGTTGCCTGGATCCCATTCGTAAGACGCTATCTGCCCTGTGATCGTTGGATTCAGTGTCAGGCTGGCGCCCGGTGCAATGGCGGTATCCTGGGGAAGGTTTACCGTCGGCACAGCATAAACCGTCATGGTGATGGCGTTCGAACCTACCGGGTCGCTACATTGCAAACTGCTGTTCAAAGAGGCGGTGACTACATCCCCATTTTCCAGAAGGCTGTCAGTGAAGGTCGGACCGTTTGCGTTTTGAGGTTGGCCGTTTATCCACCACTCGTATCCGGGGGTGCTTCCTCCGTTCACCGGGGTTCCGGTGATGGTCACGGGGCTATCCTGGCAAATGGGATTGGCTGAAACGCCGATGGTTAGTGCGGATACCACGTGGGGCACTACGTTTAAACTAATCGTATTGCTTGCTGCGGTCGGATAAGCCAGGCAGGCAGCGTCACTGGTCAGGGTGCAACTCACCTGGTCACCATTGGCCAATGTAGTGCTGCTGTATGCGGGGCTATTGGATCCCACCGGATTTCCGTTTAATGTCCATTGATACATCGGCGTCGGTCCGCCATCCGTAGGAGTTGCGTTGAAGCTGGCCATAGAATCGGCGCAAACGTAGGTCGAATCCGTGGCGATGCTGAGGGCAGGGTTGCTGATGGGCAGGACTACGATGGAATCAGGAGCCGAAACGACCTGACAGGAAGAAATCCCGATATTTCCCGTCTGTGCTGCGGCCAACCGGTATTGATAATTCCCGGCGGTGGTGGGATTGGCGGTATAGGTAGTGCCCGTGGCGCCCGTTACGTTTCCCCAGGTGGAGCCATTGTCCGTGCTTTCCTGCCACTGGTACGCCGTAGAGGCATAACAGCTTTGGACGGTGCTGGTAAATGCCTGTGCATTGGAGGCGCTGGGACAAAGGGTCAAGGTATCTCCGGCATGGCCGTTCATGCTGACGTTGATCTGGGGACCAGCCGTACGAAAGGTAATATCATCCAATGCGAGGTCGTTTCCATCACCGCCGGGGGCGTTGTTGGCGATCTGGATCACGACCGAGCTTACACCCGGCGGGGTAGTGAAGTAAAATGCGTATTGATACCAGGTAACCGTTAAAGGGGCGGGGATATTCCCGGTCTGAAGGCTTTGCAATATCGTTCCGTCCGTCTTTTCAATCGTAAACGTCAGATCGGGCAGAATCTGTCCCGATACAGCCGCCATATTCAGAACCCAGGCAGCGAACTGGTATTGGGTCGAAGGGCAAAGTCCGGTTACCGTCTGCGTATAAAAAACGCTGGGTTGGTAGGAGGCATTGATGAGCATAAAATACCCATTGGGATTCCCCGTATGGTCCTGGGTAACGTTCACCCAATTACCCGAAAAGCATCCGCTGGTACTGTTCGCAATGGTATAATACCCATCCTCCGGGCACCCGTTGGCTACATAGGTCATATTCGTAATCCCCGAGGCCAACGGCGGGCCGAAGTTGGGTCCGGCGCCAAAGGTAATATCGACGATGGGGTCTCCCAGCCCGGTTGTGCAGGTTTGGGCACGGGTGAGGAGGGGTACCAGAAGTAAGAGTAAGATGGTTACGATGCGCATGGCTGGGGTCGGCAGGGGCGTAAGATAATAAAATTAGTTCTTATATTAAGGGGCCCATGGCACATTTACGATATGGACGTTCTAGGTTAAAAGATGGGCTGCGATCGTATCTTCCCTTCAGCATAACTCGGGAACAGGGAGTCTCGCACATTGATCCGATTCAAACGTTTCACCCTAAAGATGGGTATGTCCCTAATGCTGGTACAGCGATCAAGATTGCAGAAGCCGTTTGGTTACCGATCTATGGCAAACAAATAGAGAATGAAAAGCCCTTTAAGGCGCATTTAAAGGACGATATGATACGGGTAGTGGAAGGAACACTTCCACCTCATATGCTTGGCGGGGTGGCTTATGCAGAGATTCAAAAGGCAGATGGGAAGATATTAAGTGTGATACATGGGAAATAAGTTTCTCCGTCCCGACATTTCGTTAGGTATGATACTTAAATTAGTTATATTGTTAATGTATCCTGCTTTTACCGAAATGCGCGTTTTTATCGGTACCTTCAATCATGGAGAATTTTCCAAATTTGAAAGCCGGCCAGGTAGCGCTACTCAGGGCCGAATATAATACCGGCATTGTACTGGATGAGAAATTTAAGCGAGCTACGAAAGAAGAGCAAAAAGCGTATACTATTTATAACGACGTAAATGATGCGATTTTGGCCGCTCAAAGCATTATAGTTGAAAGGAAAGATATTGAGTGCGCGATATTCGATCAGAACAATACTTTTATTAGACGCATAGAGCCTATTCCCAAACCATAATTATTTTTCCCCCCTTTCAATATCTTTCAACAATTCCTTTGCGGGGACCCATTTAAAGGAGCCGTCATCTTCACCAATGACTAATTTGCCATCTCGGGCGGCGGTTTCACGAACCAATTTCCTGTACGCTTGTTGGGCGCCTTTTAGGATTTTCTCAGGAAGGTCCTTTAAATTTATTTTTTCAGGGTTCATTTTCACGGCTTTGAATTAGGGCGATATTCCAAAGGTACTGGTTTTCAACAATACGATTCAGCTCAAATTCCCCTTTTGCAACCATCTCAGATTCGCCTTTTGTATTGTTGAAAATGATCCAACTATTGCAAATGGGTATATAAAAATGAATCAAATTAAAAATGCCCCGATAGTATCTCCGTATAATTATATCCTTAGGTATATTATGACCTCCTTTATTCACTCTATCCTTTACGCGGTCGATCGCAATATTTGGAGAGCTCAACCAGAAAAAGGATAGAATCACCTCGTATCCAGCGTCCTGAGCCATTTTAATCAAAGGAATAAAGCTTTTTGCGGCTAAGGTTGTCTCAAAGGCAAAGTCGGCTTTCTCCGCAATAAGCTCCTTAATCCTTTTTAACATCAATCGACCCGCTTCGATGGCTACGGATTCCGGATTGAATGGAGACAGGCCCGCAGCAATGTTGTCGGCATTAACGAATTCCTTGCAATGCAGTACATCCGGTAGAACCGTATTACTGGCCGTAGTTTTGCCTGCGCCGTTACAACCTGATATGATATAAAGATGTGGCATAAACCTGCATCGAAAATACAACCTATCTTTGTATAGATGCAAATCCCCATCCACATCGTCCTCCTCTCCCCTCCCCCAGGCATCGCCTACGGTGTGCAAAATGGATCCGGTGCTCAATATAAAACGGAGCAAGTTCAGATATCAGAGGGGAAAGACCTGCGTTTCAAGTTTGATATAGAAATAAAAGGGGAAAAAAGCGAAACTCCGAGGTTTTCGGGGCCCTATGTGCAAGGCAAACAGGGAGAAAAATTCGTATACCTCGATATTGGGGCTTTCGCGGGTCAGGAAGGCGGCTGGAGCATGAGATTGAAGGTGCAGTTAAAGGGAATAACCTGGGATTTGACGGGCAAGTCAAAGAAAAAAAATATTTGGAAACCCGCGTCGCGGGATCGACAAAGGACGGAAGCCCGACTTGCGCTTCGGTGAAGCCGGAACCGGTTTATACATGTGTATGACTAAAGATTACTCCACCATAAGCCCCTCGGCCCAATCCCTCCTTTGGATGAAATCCCTCACGGATATTCCCTTTGCCCGTGCTGCGGCGGCACAGGTATTCGGGGAGGCGGCGCTGCCTTCGGAGGGAGATGAGCGCATAACGCCCGCTTTCCTTAGGAGATTACTTCATTTCGAAGCCCGATATTGGTCGATCGATGCGGCACTGGACATGCTCGAAATATCGAATGTCCTGGAGATATCTTCCGGGTTTTCATTCCGGGGATTGCAAAGGGTCCTTTACGAGGATTTTTTTTACATCGATACCGACCTCCCGGGGGTCGTCGAAGTAAAGGAGGGGCTGCTAAAGCCTTTGCTGCGTACACTACCCGACCCTCCTGTGGGACAGTTGCTCACCAAGCCCTTGAATGCGCTGGATGAGGAAGCCTTGCATAAAATGGTGGCGCGGTTCCCGCCGGGCAAGGTGGCGATTTTGAACGAAGGGCTGTTGGTGTACCTGGACGAGGGCGAGAAGCGCCGTTTGTGCCAGAGCATCCGAAATATATTGCAGCGGCGTGGTGGCTGCTGGGTGACCGGGGACGCCTACGTGCGTAAAGAGGAAATCGATGTGGGTCCCGTTTCTCCAGAGATTTCCAAATTCATGGCTGACCACCATATCGAGGAGAATAAGTTCGAAAGTTTCGGGGCTGCGGAATCTTTCTTTGAGAGCTGTGGTCTTCACAAAGTCGCTAAAGTGGCGCCGGACAGCACGAAGCTGAAGTCCATGTACCTGCTCAAGGAAAAAGGGGCGCCCCTGGTGGCGAGGCCCCGAATCAGGGAGACGTGGGTCCTGGAGGCCGCAGGCTAGCGCGGCGCCGGCGGCGCCAGTTCAGTAGTATCCCAGAATTTTCAACATCGACTGCGCCGTCTGCTCCTTGGCGTGCACCCAATCCACGAGTTTTCCATTCTTGTCCTGGGCTACGATGACGTGCTTGGGACTGGGGATGAGGCAGTGCTTGATGCCTCCATACCCGCTGATCTGGTCCTGGTAGGCTCCGGTGTGGAAGAAGCCGACGTACAGGGGTTCCTTGTCGCCGTTGATTTTGGGGAGGAAGACTTCGTTGATGTGCTCTTCGGAGTCGTAATAGTCGTGGCTGTCGCAGGTGATCCCTCCAAGGACCACACGCTGGTATTCATTGCCCCATTTGTTGATGGGCAGCATCAGGAACTTCTCCCCTATGCCCCAGGTATCGGGGAGTGTGGTGATGAAGCTGGAATCGATCATGTACCAGATTTCCCGGTCGTTCTGGGTCTTTTCGGCGATGACGCTGTAGATGTGCGCCATGCTTTCGCCAACGGTAAAGCTCCCGAATTCGGTAAAGATGTTGGGGACGGGAACTTTCGCCCTTTTACAAGCCTTCTTGATGGTGGACACGATCTCGCTGATCATGAACTGGTAGTCGTATTCGAAAGCCAGGGAGTGCTTGATGGGAAAGCCGCCGCCGATGTTGATGCTGTCCAGTTCGGGGCAGATTTTCTTTAGCTGGCAGTAGAGGTTGGCGATCTTGTTGAGCTCGGACCAGTAATAGATATCATCCTTGATCCCTTTGTTCAGGAATATGTGGAGCATCTTGAGCTGGAACTTGTGCTCGTAGCCTTCGATTTTGTCCACGTAGAATTCCAGGATGTCCCGCGCGCGAATGCCGAGACGGGAGGTATAGAAAGGGAAGGAAGGTTCTTCTTCCGCGGCCACGCGAATTCCTAGTTTGAAAGGATGCTTCACACTGCGGCGGTACATTTCCAACTCTTCCTTGTTGTCCAGGATGGGAATCACGTTCTTGAACCCGGTGTTGATGAGCTTGGCGATGCGGCTGATATAGGGCTTTTGCTTGAAGCCGTTGCAGATGATGTGTATATCCTTATTGATCTTCCGGCGCTCGTAGAGGCGGTTGATGATTTCGATGTCGTAGGCGTACGAGGTTTCCAGGTGAATGTCGTGCTTAAGAGCTTCTTCCACGACAAACGAGAAATGGGAGCTCTTGGTGCAATAACAATAATAGTACTCGGCGTCGTACCTATGCTTCTTAAAGGCGTTTTCGAACATCTTTTTCGCCTTGTTGATCTGGTTCCCGATTTTGGGGAGGTAAGACAACTTCATCGGGGTACCGTATTTGTCGATCAGCGCCTTCAGGTCAACCCCATTATAGCGGAGGTACTCATCTTCAACATGAAAATCTTCCTGGGGGAAGTGGAACGTCTGCTGCACCAGGTCGTTGTACGTATTGTTCATTGACGGTTTTCGCTTGTTTTAGGCCGTTAGGGGTTTTAAAAGTTCAACAAAAGTAATTTTTTTGCAAGTCCCGTGAAAAAAAAAGGCCACCCGAGGGCAGCCAGTTTCTTTATTGGTTGATAACCTCTATTTGACGGTAGCCACCAGGTTCTTGAACGTCGCGGGCTCGTTCATGGCCAGGTCGGCGAGGACCTTACGGTCAAGGGTGACGCCTTTTTGGGAGAGCTTGTGGATGAACTCGGAGTAGGTCAGACCTTCTTCGCGAACAGCGGCGTTGATGCGGACGATCCACAGGGCACGGTAGTCGCGCTTCTTGTTCTTCCGTCCTACGTAACGGTATTGGAGGCCCTTTTCCAGGACGTTCTTGGCAACGGTATATACGTTCTTGCGCTTGCCGTAGAAGCCTTTGGCTTGTTTGAGTATCTTTTTCCTTCTGGCCCTGGAAGCGACCGCATTGACTGAACGTGGCATATAACTCTAGTTTTTAAAATTCCTAAAATGGTTTTAGCGCAGGCGCAATAGGCGCTTTACGAATGGCAGGTTGGCCTGGGCCACCAGGGCGCCTTTCCTAAGGGAACGTTTGCGCTTCTTGGACTTCTTGGTGAGCAGGTGGCTCTTGAAGGCCTTTGCAAAGGCGATATTCCCTCCCCCCGTGATCTTGAAGGTCTTCTTTGCTCTCGAATGGGTTTTAACTTTAGGCATGTGGCTTACGCTTTTAACAATGAAAATCGGTCGGCAAAGTTAGGGATTAATCACAATATCCCCAATTCTTTCCGGGTCTTTTTGGGGAGTTTTTCGGCCACCAGGGCGTAGGATTTGGCCAGGTATTCCTTCCATTGCTGGCGGGTCAGGGCGCCCGGGCGGCCGATCTGGACCCATTGGCCCTTGGCGAAATGGGGAGCCTGTGTTATATCCTCCCTGGCGGTCAGTTCCGCGAAGTCCTCATCGGAGACCTTCAGGCCTACCCGGGTTACGGGCGAAAACCCGGCAATGGCGAATATCTTGTTGCCCACCAGGAAGGTCAGGTGCTCCCATTTGACGTCTTCGGTTACGCCTTTGAGGTGGGCCACCAGGGCCCTGAGATCGTCCGGTGTCATATATTGTGGTCAAATGTACAAAAGGCTGGTTGTAAAAATCGGATCGAACGTGCTGGCAGGGCCTTCCGGACTCCCCGATGAGGTGCGTATGGAGCGGTTAGTGGCTGAGATTTCGGCAGTGAAGGCCACTGGTTGTGAGGTCGTGGTCGTTTCTTCAGGAGCCGTAGCCTCGGGCAGGGCCGTCGTCAGCACCCCGTTGCCGGGAGACGAAGTAGCGGCGCGCCAGCTTCTCGCGGCCGTGGGACAGGTTCAACTGATCCGGCGCTATGCCGACCTGTTCAAGGCCAGGGGTCTTGTCTGTGCCCAGGTCCTGGTGACCAAGGAGGATTTCCGGGACAAGGCCCACTATAAGAATATGCTGCGTTGCTTCGATATCCTCCTGGCGGAGCAAGTCGTTCCCGTGGTCAACGAGAACGATGTGATT
>CAZJDB010000091.1:0-46804 GCA_964544695.1 uncultured Chitinophagaceae bacterium | reverse complement strand
TTGGAGGCCTGTTTTCGGTCATCTTCAGGCTCCAGTTGGGATACCCCGATCAAAGCTTTCCTTTCCTCGAGACCTTGCTCGGTCACTGGGCAAAAGGCGGCCACCTGCAAGCCGAATTTTATTATGCGCTGGTGACCATGCACGGGACGGTGCTCGTTTTCTTCGTGCTCACGGCGGGGCTCAGCGGAACGTTCGCGAATTTCCTCATTCCCCTGCAGGTGGGCGCCCGGGATATGGCTTCTCCCTTCATGAACATGCTGTCCTATTGGTTCTTTTTCCTGGCCTCGGTCACGATGTTTTCCTCCCTGTTCGTTCAAACGGGTCCTGCCAGCGGAGGCTGGACTGCCTATCCTCCCCTGAGCGCCCTGGGCGGCGCTTCGGATGGCTCGAAGGCAGGTATGGACCTCTGGCTGGTTGCCATGGCCCTTTTCGTGGTTTCCCAATTGCTGGCGGGCCTGAACTATATCTCCACGGTATTGAACATGCGCACCAAGGGTATGAGCATGACGCGCCTTCCCCTTACCGTTTGGGCCCTTTTCTTCACGGCTGTCCTGGGGGTCCTTTCTTTCCCCGTGCTCCTGTCAGGGTTCATCCTGCTGTTGTTCGACCGTCACGCCGGCACCAGCTTTTACCTGTCGGATATATACCTGTCCTCGGGGCAAATCCTGCCAAATGAGGGGGGGAGCGCCATCCTGTACCAGCACTTGTTTTGGTTCCTGGGGCACCCCGAAGTGTACATCATTTTGCTACCAGCCATGGGAATGGCCTCCGAGATCATCGCGGTCAATTCCCGGAAACCCATTTTTGGATACATGGCCATGGTGGGCTCCCTGTTTGCTATCACCCTTCTGGCGTTCCTCGTATGGGCGCACCATATGTTCGTGACCGGGCTAAACCCCTTCCTGGGTTCCTTCTTCGTGTTGCTGACCCTGCTGATCGCCATACCCTCGGCGATTAAGGTCTTCAACTGGCTAACCACCCTATGGAGGGGAAATATCCGTCTGACACCCGGAATGATGTTCGCCATCGGCTTCGTGAGCTTGTTCATTTCAGGGGGCCTGACGGGGATTTGGTTGGGGAACTCTGCCCTGGACCTGCACCTGCACGATACGTATTTCGTCGTTGCCCACTTCCATATCGTGATGGGAGTTGCCTCCTTCTTCGGGATGTTCGCGGGCATTTATCATTGGTATCCGAAAATGTTCGGACGCTACCTGAACCATACGCTGGGATATATCCATTTTTGGGTAACCATTGCCGGCGCTTACTGCATTTTCTGGCCCATGCACTACGAGGGGCTGGCGGGCATGCCGAGGCGGTACATGGACTACAGCAGCTGGGTTGCCTTCAAGCAATTCGGAGGCCTCAACCAGTTCATCAGTGCCGTAGCCCTGATCGTTTACTCGGTGCAGATCCTCTTCCTGTTCAATTTCTTCTACAGCATATTCAAAGGCCGTAAGATAAAGACGCAAAATCCCTGGAAATCCACGACGCTCGAATGGACGACACCCATTCGTCCAGGTCACGGGAACTGGCCCGGGGAAATTCCGGAAGTGCACCGCTGGGCCTACGACTATGCCAAGGACGGCAGGGATTTCATTCCCCAGACCGAGCCCATAGGAGCAAATGAAACCGACAATGAGTAGTATCGCAGGGATGACGAGGGAGCGGGCGATCATCGAAGTCCTCCGTCAAAAAGCGAGGGATTACGCCCAGCTCATCAAGGTGTCCTTGAGTATCATGGTGGTATTCAGCAGCGTCGTCAGCTATGAACTGGCCCCGAATATCGTGGGTCTGAATTGGAAGATGGTACTCCTGTTATCTCTGGGCGGCCTCCTGGTTACGGGCAGCGCCAATGCCATCAACCAGGCCGTGGAAAAAGACACGGACGCCCTGATGAAACGGACGGCTTCGCGTCCGGTGGCAGCTGGGAGAATGAGCGAATCGGAAGCATGGGTCTTCGCATTCATAGCCGGAGTGGCGGGCGTGGGGATACTGAAGTTCTTTTTTAGTTGGCAGGCGGCGGCACTGAGCGCACTGAGCCTTTTTCTCTATGCGTTCATCTATACGCCCCTGAAAAAAGTGAATTCGTCGGCGGTGTTGGTGGGCGCCTTCCCGGGAGCCATGCCCTGCCTGATCGGTTGGGCGGCGGCCTACGAGCCCGGCTCCCTGTTCAACTGGACCGGGGGCTTCCTGCTGTTCGGCATTCAGTTCCTTTGGCAATTCCCCCACTTCTGGGCGATTGCCTGGCTGGCGCATAAGGACTACGGAAAGGCAGGCTTCAAGCTCCTTCCCTCGCAGGATGGGCCGACCCGGTTCACCGCCCTGCAAACGGTCATTTATACGATGATGCTTTTTCCGCTGGGGGCGCTGCCCTATTTGTTTCACATGAGCGGGGCGCTGAGCCTGGGCATCGTTACTTTGGCCAATGGGTTCCTGCTGGTACAGTGCCTGCGCCTGGTCCGGGAGATGTCGGCCAAGGCAGCCAGGAGGGTGATGTTCAGTAGCTACATTTACCTGCCGGTGGTATTTTTAGCTTTGTTATTCGATAAGGTGCATCAAGTGATATGACGACGTATATGGCGACGGAAAGAAAAAGGTTGCATCCGCATAAGTTCAACCTGTGGCTGGGGATCGGGAGTATCCTGATGATGTTTGCGGGACTGACGAGTGCAGTGATCGTGAAGCGGAATCAGGCCGACTGGAAAGGATTCAGCCTACCGACTATCTTTTGGTATTCGACGGCGGTCCTCCTGCTCACCAGCCTGACGATGCAAATGGCCCAAAGGGCTTTCAAGGAGCGCCTGATGCGAAAGTATCGCTCCCTGGTAACCTTGACGGTCGTGGGCGGGGTAATCTTCATTTCGTTGCAGATCCGGGGATTCGAGGAGCTTTGGGCTCAAAATCTCCACTTGAACAATAGTGTGGCGGCCTCTTTCCTCTACATTATTTTCGGGTTGCATGCCGTTCACGTCCTGGGGGGTATTATTGCGCTGTTGATCCTGTTCTTCAGGGCCTTCAGCACCCGGAGCCGGAACTATTCCCCGGTCCCGGTGGAAATCGTAAGCACCTATTGGCATTTTGTAGACCTGTTGTGGTTATACGTTTTGTTCTTTTTCTTGTGGATTCAATAATTTTGGAACTATAAACTGATATTCATGGAAACAGCTGTTGCGGCGAAACCCGATATGGAAGGCAGTACGTGGTGGGGTGGGGGCAGAAGCCCCTACAACGTGAGTTATGGAAAACTGATGATGTGGTTTTTCCTGATGAGCGATGCCTTCACTTTCGGAGCCTTCCTGATCTCCCTGTGGACGACCCGGTTTTCCCTGGCCAGCTGGCCTGATCCCAATAAAGTATTTTCATCTGCGCCCTTCATCCCCGAAGGCGCACCCCTGGTTTTCGTGAGCTTGATGACCTTCATCCTGATCATGAGTTCGGTGACCATGGTCATGGCGGTGAATGCGGGGCACCATATGGAGCGGAAGAAAGCGGCTCTTTGGTTGTTCCTGACCATTATCGGGGGCCTTTGCTTCCTGGGCTGCCAGGCCTGGGAATGGAACCACCTCTACCATGAGGGCGCCTGGTGGGGACGGAACCCCTTTCCCAACGCGGATGGTTCCGTAGCCGGCACGGCCTTCGCCAATTATTTCTTTACGGTCACAGGTTTCCACGGCTTCCACGTATTCAGCGGCGTGTGTATCAATTGTGTCATCCTTGCCAATATCCTGAAAGGGACGTACGACCGCAGGGGCCACTATGAGATGGTCGAAAAGGTCGGCCTCTACTGGCACTTCGTGGACCTGGTCTGGGTTTTCGTATTCACCTGTTATTATCTACTCTAAACTTTCGATATGTCCGACTTGAATATAATACCCGATCCCCTGGCGCCTCCTCACCAGGAGGACAACCATGAAGGCATGAGCACGCGCACCATATGGAGGGTATTCTGGTGGCTGCTGGCTATTACGATTGTCGAAGTCATCTGGGGGATGAAGGTCAGCCATACCATTTCGGAAAAGTGGATCAATGCCATCTTTTTCCTGTCCATGACCTTTGCCAAGGCTGCCATCATCGTGGCCTATTTCATGCACCTGCGTTACGAGCTCAAATACCTTATCCGCTCCGTTTGCATACCCTTGTTACTGTTCGTTTGGTTCGTGATCGCCTTCTGCGTCGACGGGACCTCATGGCTCAACCTGAGGACGCGGTATGAGCCTCATACGCCTGAAAAGGCAAAAACGGAAGCCCCCGCGTCGGAAGGTGTTCTTAAATAAGTTTGACTCCGCGGGCGTATCTTTGCAGCCATGAATAAGCGTGCAATGATTGTGATGTGCCTGGTGATTTTTGTTCCCGTCGTTTGCTATTTCATCGTCAAATATTACAGCGAAAGGGACTTGGTCATGCCCCGGCATTATATCGCGGATACTCTCCTGGAAAAGAACGTGAATGGAAAGGTCGAAGTGGATACGGTCTGGCACGTCATTCCGAATTTTACATTGACCAACCAGTTAGGAAAACAAGTTTCGCTGCACGACAGTACTTTGAAGAATAAGATCGTCGTTGTCGATTTCTTTTTCACGCATTGCCCCTCCTTTTGTCCGACCCTGACGCGGAATATGCGCAAACTGCAGGACCTCTTCACCACCAACGATACGATCGTTCAATTCATTTCCTTTAGTGTGGACCCCGTGCGGGATTCGGTCCCCGTGCTGAAAGCCTATGCGGACCAGTATGGGGTACAGCACAACAACTGGTGGATGCTCACGGGAAACCGGGACAGCATTTATACCCTGGCGGAAAGGGACTTCAAGGTAGCCGTCGAGGACAGCGGGCACGCCAACTTCGTTCATACCGACCGGATGGTCCTCCTCGACAAGGACCGTTACGTCCGGGGTTATTACAATGGAGAGGACACTACCAGTATGGCCTTGTTGGCCAAGGATATTGTTTTACTTACCCTGGAAAGGGATCCCCATGAAAAAAAAGGTCTATTTCGATGAAACAAACCATTCCAATAGTTGCTGTATCCATAGCGGTCCCACTTGCGGTCGCATTCCTCATCCTGGTCCCCGGCGTGAAAGTGAACTTCGGTTTCAATACCTCCGTATTGCCCCTGTTTCACGCCATCCTGAATTCCACGACGGCGATCCTGCTCCTGGCCAGTCTTTGGTTTATCCGCCACGGCCAAATCCAGGCGCATAAAACCGCGAATCTCGCGGCAGTGGTGTTGAGCGCGATATTCCTGGTCTCCTACGTGATCTATCACGCTTCCAACCCCTCCACCCTTTACGGTGACCTGAACCACGACGGACGCCTGGACGATGCCGAAAAGGCCGCGGCCGGGAATCTGCGCTACGTCTATTATTTCGTGCTGACCTCGCATATCCTCCTGTCGGCCATCATCATTCCATTTGTGCTGTTTACGTTGCAAAGGGCCTTCCGGGGGAACTTCGAGCGGCACCGGAAGTTGGCACGCATCACCTGGCCTCTCTGGTTTTACGTAGCCGTGTCCGGGGTGGTCGTATACCTTATGGTCAGCAAATACTACTAGCTCATGGCAAAGACACATCAGTACAAGGTGGATTTACTTTGGACCGGCAATACCGGCGGAGGCACGACCAGCTACCGGAGCTATGAACGCAGCTTTACACAGCACGTGGCGGGTAAGCCCGACCTGCTGGGGTCGTCGGATCCCGCTTTCCGGGGAGATCCTTCCAGGTACAACCCCGAGGATCTGCTCGTGGCATCGCTTTCTTCCTGCCATATGTTGTGGTTCCTGCACCTCTGTTCAGAGGCTGGGGTGGCCGTGGTGGATTATGTCGATCATGCGACAGGTGTGATGGAGGAGTCGGCCGATGGGTCCGGGCGGTTTACTGAAGTTGTTTTGAAGCCCATCGTGACGGTGGCGACGTCGGCTATGCTACCGGGTATCGACGCACTGCACGTGGCGGCACATCACAAATGCTATATTGCGAACTCCGTGAATTTTCCGGTGCGCACCGATGGAAGCGCCACGTCTGTGGAGTAATCAAGGCAGGCGCCTCACGGTGATGGAAGACGGATAGCTCTGATCATGATAAATCCGGATCGTCTCCTTTTGGAAATCCGAAGCCTTGGCCGTGGGGATGTTCACAAAAGTCTGGGGATTCAGGTCCACGAGGGGAAACCAGGAGCTTTGGATTTGCACCATGATCCGGTGGCCCGATTTGAAAGTATGAGCCACGGAGTTGAGGGCGAATGACACCTTGGTAACCGTATTGGGGAGGAAGGCTTCGGGTTTCTCCCAGCTTTTGTGGAATTTGCCCCGCATTACTTCTGCGCGTACGAGCTGTTCGTAACCTCCAAGGGCTTTCTCCTGATCGGTGGGGGCGGCGGCACCGGAGGGCTCCGAAGGCAGCACGTCGATCACCTTGACGATAAAGTCGCCGTCCGTGCTGCTTAGGGATACGTACAGGTCGGCAATGATCTCGCCTGTAAGGGTAAGGTCCTCGTTGAGTACGTCGCTCGTATAAGTCAGTACGTCCGGCCTCAGCGCGGCAAAGCGCTGGTCGGCACCGAGGTAATTGTTGTCCCTGGAAGCTTTGACGCCTTTAATATAAGGGACCGGATTAGCCGGATCTGACACATATTGGTCATAAGAGGAAGGGATCATGGGCTTGTCTGTGGACAGGGTTTTGGAGGACCCGAGGAACCAGGTTTGGGTGGAGCTTTCATCGGGGGGCCACGCGCTGAACTGCTGCCAGTTATTGTCCCCCGTGATGAACACGGTGGCCTTAGCCAGGTCGGAAACACCTTCCCCTTTCAGGTAGTGATTAAAAAAGCGCAGTTCCTGTTGCTGGAAATACGCGTTGAGGTTTCCGCCGAAGGAATAGTCGGCATATTTGCTCCATTCCCCCCTCGACCAGCCGCCGTGGGTCCAGGGGCCCATGAGGAGGTGGGCGTTATTGCCCGGGGATTGGTGGTCTATTGCCGTGAATGTGCTTAGGGCTCCGAATTGGTCCTCGGCGTCGAACCAACCCCCGACCACGAGCACCGCGGGTTTCACGTTGCGTAGGTGGGTCCGGATGTTTCTGGACCTCCAGTAGCTGTCATAGACAGGGTGGGCCAGGTATTCATCCCAGATCTTACTTTGGTTTTTATAGTACAGGCTATCTGCTTTGCTAATGGGCTCCAGGTTGAGGAAGAAGGTATAGGCATCGTCATACTTGACGCTGAACATGGAGGGATAATTCATCCAGGGTTCAGGTCTCTGATGGTCGAAAAAATTCATGAAATCGAAGTTGTCCAGCAGGAAAAAGGCACCCCGGTGGTTGGCATCATCGCCGATGAACTCATCGGTTACCGGCGCCTGGGGGGATACCGCGGCAATGGCGGGATGCGCATCGGGCAGGGATGCCGCGGCATAAAATCCCGGATAGGAAATGCCATACAGGCCTACTTTCCCGTTGTTGTGTGCGATGTTTTTGAGTAGCCAGTCAATGGTATCGTAGGTATCGCTGCTTTCATCTACGTCCTTCTTACTCTTTTTCTTATCGATGGCCGGCGTCATTTCCTGGAAATGGCCCTGGCTCATATACCTTCCCCGCACGTCCTGGACCACGAAAATGTATTTTTCCGAGGGGAAAAGCCTGCTGGGCCCCAGCCTGCCCGGATATTTGTCCTCCCCATAGGGACGGCAGCTATAGGGGGTCCGCATCATCAGAAATGGGTGGTTTTCGCTACTGTCTTTTGGAATATAAATGGCAGTGAAAAGGGAATCCCCGTCCCTCATAGGGATGCGTCGCTCGATCTTAGAATAATTCGCCTTGATATAAGCAGCAAGGGTGTCATTTTGGGCGATGGAGGGGAGGGGGCTCAGGCATAAGGCCAGCCATATAAAGCGACGCATGGCATAAATCTACAGCAATTCTTTGGACGGGTCCCAGAATACCTGTTTAAAATCGACCACTTTGTGATCTTTCACGCGAACACCTTCCTTGACCAGGAGCCGATCCATTTTTTCCGGGGGACGGAAATGGTGCCGTCCGCTTAACAGGCCGCTGCTGTTGACGACCCTGTGCGCGGGGATTGGGGGCTTGACGTTGGGACAGGCTGCCATGGCCCAACCCACCATGCGGGCGGAGGAGGCCGCCCCCAGGAAGCGACCGATGGCTCCGTAAGAAGTGACTCTCCCTTTTGGGATGAGCCTGGCTACCTGGTATACCTGATCGAAAAAGGAATCGTCCTTTTTACCGCTGGGTTTTATGACCCTTGGCGTTTCTTGCTTCGAGGAGTTCCGTTCTTTTTGGTTCCGGTACATTTTCGTAAAGATAGGGGCAATGCAGGCAACCGTTACCGCAACAATATCCCCTTTTCAAAAGATAGGCTTCGGTCATCACCAGGAGGCCCTGTTCATTGAAGTAATAGTCCGGCGACTCATTCATGGGGTAGGCACCCCCGCTGCCAGGAAATCTTTGAGGGCTGCGGCCCGGGTTTGATCTTTCAGGGTATCCGCCAAGCCGAATTTGAGGTAGTGTACTTTTTGGCTGCCCGCTATATCAAGGCTCTCATAGTGGGTTTTGATGCTGAGTTCAGGGGTCGCTCCGAGGGTTTTTATATCTTCTATTGCGGTTTCCAGTGGCAGGTCGTACAGCCGGATGACTTCGCGGGTGAAGTTGAACAGGTCAGGGGAATCCGTTTTTAGATGGATCTGGCCTCCCGGCTGTAGGATTTCACCGTATAATTGGAGAAAGCGCGGATGCGTCAGGCGTTTTTTTGCGCGTGAAGTCCGAAGTTGGGGGTCCGGGAAGGTGATCCAAATTTCACTTACCTCGCCAGCGGCGAAGTAGGTTCCCAGGAGTTCAATCTGGCTGCGAAGGAATGCGGCATTTTTCAAGCCTTCGGACCGCGCCTGCTTGGCGCCTACCCAAATGCGGTTCCCCTTGATGTCCACGCCGATAAAATTGACGTCGGGGTAAAGGCGGGCAAGACCGAGGGTATATTCTCCTTTTCCGCAGGCCAGTTCCAGGGTCAGGGAGTGGTTGTTGCGGAAATGTTCGGACCAGCGACCGGCCATGTCCTGGGGGTATTCGAGGACGTTCGGGAATTCCTTGATGGCCGCGAAGCGGATCAATTTCTTGTAGCCCATACAGGCTGCAAAGATAACCTATGAATGCTGGTGATGCCGCAGCCGCTCGTAGTAATTGTAGATGTAGGTACCGGCACAGAAGCCGAAGACGGCCTCCAACAGTGCAAAGCACGTCATAGCGCCCACCAGGACATTGGTAAGTGCATCATAACCAAGCACATAAGTAAGAATAACGGCAAAATTGAAAAAGGCGCCCAGTTTGGCGGCGAAGTATTTAGGCGCGGCAAAGACGGGTCTTTGGCGGTTTTGAAACAAAATATGGTTTACCTGTAGGGCGATCCAGCGCAGGATGCTATAGCGTTGCATTTCCCAGCCCCGGAGGTAAAAGTCGAACAACAGGAAAAGGGGGATAACCAATAAGTGCGTGAAGAAGAATACGATAGACAGTATCATCACCAGGAATGCGATGACCCTGGAAACGGACTCATTAAGCTGTACGGATGGTGTGCTCATAGAACTGATTTTTTATTGTGATATAAAGCCAGTCCAGTAAGCCTAAAGATACGATTTTTTTTGAATCTTTCCAACCCCTTTGAGCACGAAAAAGGCCCTGAAAATCAGGGCCTTACAGCTGTAGAGGGAGGACTCGAACCTCCACGGGGCGGTTAGCAATAAAGCAATGTTGCGGTGGTCAACCCCAGTCGTGCCCGATTTTGGTCGGATACGGCATTACCTTACGTTTATTCCGGACTCCCCACCCCCGAGACAAGAGGGTATGTCTGCCAAATTCCATCACTCCACAGTATCAAAAAGTTGTAATTTGCCGAATGGGCAAAACGCCATGTTTTGTTTCATCGACCGTACAAACCTACATAAAATTTGGATTTCGTTGGATAATATTCAATACTAAAATTGAATAATTAGATATTATTCATTTTAATGGCTTTCCATTGAAATTTGTCAAATATAAAATAGCAAAATGAGCGGTAAATTGAATTTGGACAAATTAGACCTGCAGATTATTCACGCCATGATGGAAAATGCCGAAATCTCTTACGCCGATCTGGGAAAGCAATTGTTTGTTTCGGGGGGAACGATCCACGTACGCATCAAAAAGCTGCAGGAGTATGGGATTGTCAGGGGTACCAGGCTTACGGTGGACCTGAAGGCTTTGGGATACGACGTCATTGCTTTCCTCGGGATTTACCTGGAAAAAAGCTCTCTTTATGATTCCGTGGCCAAGGACCTTGAAAAAATTCCCGAGATCGTCAGGCTCAATTATACCACCGGTAATTACTCCATGTTTGCCGAGATCGTATGTAAAGATATCAATCAGCTGAGATACGTATTGCACGATTTGATACAAAAGATCAAAGGGATAGAAAGGACCGAAACGTTTATTTCCCTGGAAGAAAGTATCAACCGGAATGTCCGGGTTTCCCTCGAATAATTATCGTATTTTCACTTCATGAGAACAACCATCCTCTGTGTGCTTGCCGCACTTACTATAGGTGCGGCATTTGAGTCCTGCGGTTCCAAAGGAAGCAGTACACCCGAAGCGGCCCTGAGCATTACTACTAATCCTGTATCAGGTTCAGACCAGGCTCCAGCCCCGGGACCCACCTTCACCCTTACGGTAACGGTCACGTCCACCATGCCTCCCAAGGGCGTAACCATCGCGGTAAGCGCTAACGTAGACGGAAATTCGACTACCTTTTATACCTCCTCCGTGAGTACTTCGGCCGCGACCACCACTTTTAACATTACGAATACTCCCGCGCAGGAGACCTGCGACGTGTCCATCACGGTTACCTCCAATACAGAAGGCAGCAATCAAACAACCGCCAGCTATAAATACGCGATGAAATAGCACGCTATTTTACCTGACGCCCTTTCCATTGATAGCTCCCGAATTTACCCAGCCACCCGGCGATGATCGTGTATGCGATGTGGACCGGTTGGGCTACGGGGAAATACCACAGGAGCCGCGTTTTTCCAAAGAATTTTGCCACCGGTTCCAGGAACCACATTTCCACTGCGGTTTTGGCTGCCAGCAGCGCAATCCATGCGATGAGCACGCGCGGTTCGAAAAATGCACCAATGCCTGCCGCCAGGAACCAGAGGTTCCAGGTATACACCAGTGCCAGCACCACTATGACGCGTTTGTCATCATATTTATCGGCCTTGCTGGCCCACCGGATGCGTTGGTTGAAAAAGGATTT
Organism: uncultured Chitinophagaceae bacterium; assembly: GCA_964544695.1. Classification (GTDB taxonomy): domain Bacteria; phylum Bacteroidota; class Bacteroidia; order Chitinophagales; family Chitinophagaceae; genus Dinghuibacter. The sequence continues at coordinate 35,512 of CAZJDB010000091.1, read as the reverse complement.
CCAGGTAGGCATTGGGGCCGTTCTTACAATGGCTCCGGGTGCTTTCAGGAAGCGGATGCGGTCGGGATGGCGGCAGTGAATTTTATGCATCAACAGCATATCATCGCCCGAAGCAATGGCGTCGATGTTCCTGAATCCTCCCACCTCATAGAAGGCATCTTTGCTGTAGGCGAGGTTCGCCCCGTTGCACATGGTATGGACCTTCCGGTAGACGGAGGCGCCGGTGATGCCCTGCAGGGTCATGAAGTCGAGTGACTGGAAAATGGTTAAAAAAGAGTTTTCCCCGGTGTAGGCAACGGGGGCGGCAATAAAGAGCGCGCCCGTTTCTTCGTAACAAGCTGCCAGGAGACGCAACCAGGTTTTTTCGACGACGCAGTCGGCGTCGGTAGTCACAATGAGATCGCCACGCGCGAGCCCTATGGCGATATCGATGGCTTTCTTCTTGTAGGCGTTCAGGCGCTCCCCGGCGATGAGGTGATCCGAAAGGGAGATCAACCGGGCGCGGGTCTCTCCGGATACGACCAGCGCCGTCTTATCCGTGGAATGGTCGTCGACGACGATAACCTCATAAAGGTCGGCGGGGTAATCCTGGGCCAGGATGGAATGCAGGCAGGCGCCGATATTTTCTTCCTCATTGCGCGCCGGAATGATCACACTGATTTGTGTTCGGGGCGCGAAACCATCGGGAACTTTATACAGGGGCAGCGATAACCAGGCCCGCCTATAGAAGACAAGGCAGGCGGCATATAGAAGGAATAAAAAGGCGCCGCTCAGGATAAACACCATCGTGCTCAGGTAGAGGATCGCAAGATAGGCGAATAATCGGTCACAATTTCGAGGCAGGTTTGCGCAAGCTCTCGGGAGAGCAACTGATGTCCCACAGGTAATTCCCGGATGACAATGGTTCCCCTCGCTTTCCCTTGAAAACGGTAGCCCTGAGACGGCTGGATAATGCGATCGTATTTGCCGAAGATCAGCCTGGCCTGTTTATGTTGCTGCCGCAATAATGTCCGAATGGTCCTGAGCCCGGGTCGGAAGCTGCGCATGCTGGTCCATACCCAATACAGGCGCATGCGGTTGTATTCTTTCAGCAGGTAGCGATCTACATATTTTACCACACCCATATTCACCAGGCGTCGTTTACCCAGGAAATCCACGGTACCCAGAAACCAGGCGGGATGTTCCATGGTCTTGCGGAATATAAAATTCCCCAAAACGGTCTGGGTAGACAGCCAATACCAGAAATTGACTTTTAAGCCATCGGGCGCCAAAAGCACGAGGCGACTGACGGTCTTGGAGTAGTGTTGGAAATAGGAAAGGGCGAGGCGACCGCCCATACTGAATCCGCAAAGGATGTAAGGCCCCTCGCTCCCCGTCATTTTCGTAAAAAGTTCACGAAGGTCGGCGACCGTAAAAGGAACGCCTTGGGTCCAGTTGCTGCGACCGTGCAATGGGAGATCCGGAATATAGAGGGAATAGCCTTCGGGTAGCAATCTTCCCCAGGACGCAAATGAATGCGCATTTTCCGCAAAGCCATGAAGAGCAATGATGACGACCGGCCCCTGACCCCATTGGTAAAAGGTGACAGTGCCTGAGCGCAAGGGGATATGGGATACAGCGCAGTTCACGTTAGGGACGAATTTATACAATGTTTACTTACAAATCGTAGGTTTGTAGGGAATGGCATATGGCAAAGCGAAAACAAAAATACAAAATCCGGAAATGGGTTTTTTGGCTTTTGGGGTTGATTCTGGCGGGTATTGTCGGGTATATTAACTACCAATTATGGCTTTCCAGGGAGGACCGGTTCATACAATATCAGGAATTCGGGACCGAAATTCCGGTGAATTATTCGATGCATGGAATCGACGTATCCGTACACCAGGGAAGGATCAACTGGGATATGGTCAAATCCATGGAAGTAAGGGGGGTGCATCTCGATTTTACGTTTATCAAGGCCACCGAAGGACTGGGCAAGGTGGATGCACAGTTCCGCAGGAACTGGGACGAAGCCAGGGATGCAGGCATGACACGCGGGGCCTATCACTATTTTCTTGCGACCAAAAGCGGAAGGGCCCAGGCCGAAAATTTCCTGGGGACGATCGACCTTCAATCCGGGGATATGCCCCCGGTGCTGGATGTGGAAGATACTTATGGGGTCAGGGACACCGTACTGCGTGAAAGGGTAAGGGAATGGCTGGACGTCGTAGAAACCACTACGGGAACACGGCCCATCATTTATACTTATGTGGATTTTTATAATCGACACCTGGGCAGGATGTTTGACGGTTACCCCTTGTGGGTAGCCCACTATTTGCAGGAAGAGCACCCCAGGATATCCAGAGAATGGGCATTCTGGCAACACAGCGAATCCGGACACGTGAGCGGGATCAACACAAGGGTCGATTTTGATGTCTTCATCGGGGATAGTTTGGCATTCAAACAATTATTGATACAGTAATGCCGTCGGGTATAGAGCCAGAGGTGACGAAGTTCATGTGGCGTATCATACGCACGCTGGTAGCCGGGTTGATTTGGATGTTGATCCAGGTCATAGCCGGAATCAGGACGGGATACGCTTTTGCGGATAACGGACTTTCCTGGAAAAATATCCTCTATTATTGCGGCGCCATCCTCAGCTTCGCGGCACTGCTTTATTACTATTATAAGCTTTGGCGGGGGCGCCTTTAGGAGGAATGGTCCACGATGATCTTCCAGGCTCCGCCGATTTTCCGGAACAGCAACGTGAAATTTCCGTCCAGGTTAGCAGTGCCTTTAAGATGGAAAGCGCCTACCACGAAATAGTACTCGGAGGACAGCCTTTTCAGAATAAGGCCGCTGAAGGTCAGGTCGCCCATGGCGGCTTTGTTCGGGAATGATTTCTTATAGTGCGCCAGGACGGTTTGATAGCCGTAGACGGGGCCATTCTTGGTGACGAACATGACCGAATCATTGTTCCAGTAGCCCTTCATGAAGGTGACGACGTCACCCTTGTTCCAATAGGTGACCTGGTCGTCCAGGACCTTGTGGACCGCAGCGGCATCGTCGTTTTGAGCGATCGTTACCAGTGGCATCAGGGCCAGGGCGATCAATATGATACGTTTATACATCGCAGATATTTATGCATTTCTTGAGGGAAGCGATCTTGTCGGGTTGGGAGGGCGTGAATTCCTGGGCCACGTGACCCTTGAAGCCCGTATCCACGATGGCCCGCATAATGGCCGGATAATACAGTTCCTGGGTATCGTCGATCTCGTGTCGCCCGGGAACGCCTCCGGTATGGAAGTGGGCGATATACTCGTGGTTTTCGCGGATAGTACGGATAACGTCCCCTTCATCGATCTGCATATGATAGATGTCGTAGAGGAGTTTGAGGTTATTTGAACCGACCCGCTTACAAAGCTCCACTCCCCAGGCGGTATGGTCGCACATATAATCCTTGTGGTCGATTTTGCTGTTGAGGAGTTCCATGGTCAGGATAACGCCGTGCTTTTCCGCGAGAGGCAGGATATTTTGGAGGCCGGTCATGCAATTCCGCAATCCCGTTTCGTCATCCATCCCTTTACGCGCCCCACTGAAGCAAATCAGGTTTTGATACCCGGCTTTCGCCACCAGGGGGATCCACTCGGTATAGTTCTTGATCAGGATGTCATGGTATTCGGTGTGGTTGAAGCCCTCATACAGACCCAACTCGGCCCCATTGCACATGGCGCAACTAATGCCATGCTGCTGGATTATGGGCCATTCCTTGGGTCCAAGGAGGTCGATGGCGCTCAGGCCGATTTCCCTGAGGTTCCCGCAGAACTGGTCCAGGGGGATGTCCTTGTATATCCAGTAGCAAACGGAGTGGTTGATGTTACCTTTCAGGCCTCCTTTTTCGTGGGGGCTGCTGAATGCCCTTGTCCCAAGGGCGCCGACGCCGGCAGTGGTCATTAATATATTTTTTACGGCCTGTCTGCGAGAATACCCCATTGGATAAATTTAGTAACTTGTAGGCCGAAAATCAAAAATATGATACGATCGATGGGACTTGCGGCCATACTATTTCTGGCTGCCTGTGGCAGTGGCCCGGGGAATGGCAAATCCTCACCAGATACCAGCTCAAACGTGCCGAAGCCGCAGGATTCTTCTACGGTGTCGTCTTCCGCGGGAACGGAGCACACAGGCCATCCTGGCTACGCCCTTATGTTGACCCAGGATTGCAAAACGTGCCACACTCCCGAAAATCCCTCCACAGGACCCTCCTTCGTCATGATTGCCGCGCGCTATGATTCCACGAAGCCGGGTACGGTCGAGCACCTTGCCAAGAAGGTCATTTCGGGGGGCAGCGGCAGTTTCGGAACTGTGCCTATGACGCCCCATACGGGCCTTTCCGAAAAAGACGCTGAGGAGTTGGTCAAGTACATTCTTTCTTACAAGCAATAAATTTATTATGCTCCGTTCATTCCTCTCGCTCTCGCTCGCGCTTTGCGCCCTGTCCGCCGGTAGGCGCCCCGCCTCCGGAGACTGGAAGGCCCTCTTCGACGGCAAAACCACCCAGGGCTGGCACACTTATGGCCAACCCTCAGCGGGCAGCGCCTGGAAAGCCCAGGACGGTGTGCTTTTCCTGGATGCCTCATCCAAATCGGGAAGGGGAGACCTGGTGACAGACAAAGAATATGACAATTTCGACCTGAAGCTTCAATGGAAAGTCGCCAAGGGAGCCAACAGCGGGATCATGTTTCTGGTGCACGAGGATACCAGCAAGTACAAGGAAACCTATGATACGGGCCCAGAAATGCAGATATTGGACAACGAGGGGCATCCCGATGGAAAGTACCTCAAGCACCGGGCGGGCGACCTGTACGACCTGATCCCCTGCAAAGTGCAAACGGTAAAAGCCGTGGGCGAATGGAACCAGGTGGAAATCCACTTGAAGAACGACAAGCTCAAAATGTACCTCAATGGTGTCGAGGTAGTGGAAACCACCCTGTGGGATGACGATTGGAAAGCGATGGTCGCCAAAAGCAAATTTGCTCAATATCCCGGGTTTGCCATCTACCACAAGGGGCACATATCCCTCCAGGATCATGGCGGTGATGAGGGTGTTTTCTTTAAGGATATACAAATCAAGGAGTTATAAATTGTTGCGGCGCCGCCGTACATTTAGGGCATGAAAAAGCGGATTCTCTATTACGGTATCGGTGCGGTTGTTTTCCTGGTAATCTTTTACATCGCGCTTTTCGCAGGAACAGACGACTGGAAGGTCAAGCTTCCCGTGTTATCGTATGTGAAACCTTTCCATTTGGTCGACCAAATGGGAGATTCCATTTCGGATAAGGACCTGCTGGGAAAAGTCTCCGTGGTTTCATTTTTCTTCACTACGTGTCCCGGCATCTGTCCACGGATGAATACGAATTTGAGAACGGACATCTATGATTCTCTCCGTTCGACCCCCAACTTTCAAATGGTTTCCTGCACGTCCGATCCCGACAGGGACACGGTGGGAAGAATGAAACACTATGCGGATTCCCTGGGCGCGGGCGGGAATTGGCTTTTTCTCACTGGCCCTAAAGAGTCGCTTTACCGCGCGGCCAGGGAAAGTTTTCTCCTGGATGACGAAAACAACAATCGCCAAAGCATCGATCAGCAATTCATCCATACCCAATTGTTGGCCCTCGTTGATCAAGATGGCAGGGTAAGGGGAATTTACGATGGACTAAGTCAAAAGGAACTGGCCAAATTGGGGAAAGATATACACAAACTCCTGGAGTAGCGGCAGGAGTCCTCAGGACCGGCGGGAACCTTACGGGCGCCGGGCCTGCGGCGTGTCACAAAAAAAATAGCCCCGGCGTGGAAACGCCGGGACTTTGGTTAAGGCTCTGATTAGTTTACGAATACAATTTTACTAATTCTTTTTGAACAAATTCAATTAAACTTTCTATATGTTTTGAAGAAAAGTCGAATTGGAGTCCTGCTGAGGCGAAAAGTTCAGGTAAGGTACGGGTCCCCCCCAGGCTAAGTGCCTGAATATAATTGTCCAGCGCTTTACCCGAGTTTTCCCGAAACTGCTTCCACATCCCGATGGCGCCCAACTGGGCGATGCCGTACTCGATGTAGTAAAAGGGCACTTCGTACAGGTGCAGTTGACGTTGCCAGTTGTATGCCCTGTAGTTTTCCAACCCGCTAAAGTCCACCACGCCTACCGTAAATTCACTTAGTATGGTTAACCAAGCTGCCTGCCTTTCCTCGGAGGAATGCATGGGGTTTTCGTATATCCAGTGCTGGAATTTATCAATCGTAGCAATCCAGGGGAATATCGTAATAACCCGCTCCAATTGTAGTATCCTGGCCCTTTTGAGCGCTTCGGGCTTGTCGTAAAAAGTACCCCAGTGTTCCATGCTGAATAACTCCATGGACATACTGGCGACTTCAGCGATCTCCATCGGATATTCCTTGAATGCGGAGAGTTGGAGGGAATGGGAAAGGAAGGAATGGATGGCGTGGCCGCCTTCGTGTACCATGGTTACTACATCGTGCATCTGTCCGGCCGCATTCATGAAAATAAATGGCGCTCCGCTTTCAGCAAGGGGACAGTTGTAACCCCCGGGCGCTTTCCCTTTCCGGCTGTCCAGGTCCAGGTGACCGAGCGAACGCATCTTTCGGAGACAATCTCCGAAAAACGGATTCAGGGCATCCAGGCAGCGTTCCGATTTTTGTAGTAATTCTTCTCCGTCTTTAAACGGATGCAAAGGTTCTTCTCCTTCCGGCACGGCTTCAGTATCCCAGGGTCTCAGGGTATCAAGGCCCAGCCGGCTTTTCTGGCGTTCGTAAATCCTGGCCACCAGGGGAAGGATGTGTTGCCTTACCGCGTCATGGAAGCGGAAACAATCTTCCTTGGTATAATCGAAACGGCCGAGTTCGACGAAGCGGTAATCCCTATAGTTGTCATAGCCCGCATTGACCGCCATTTGATGACGCTTGCGGATGAGGGTTGAATAGAGCTGATCCAGTGGTTCCTTGTCTTGCAAACGCCTTTCATTGATGACGCGGTAAGCCTTTTCCCTCAGGTCCCTGTCCGGTTTTTCAAGAAATTTCGCAGCCTGCTGCAAGGTAAATTCCTGGCCTTCGAGCAGGACGGTCATTTTCCCCGAAATGGATCCATATTGCTGTTGGAGTACATTCAGCTCGCTGCTGATGGGGATGTTCGACTCCCGGAAAAGGTCGATGCTTTTGCGCACATTGCGCAGGTAGGTGAAATAAAGATCCTGATCCAGCCCATCGGTGAAGGGAGATTCGATGAATTTCCGGTTCAGGCGGTCGGCAAATGATTGGAGATGGGGCTGTATCTCCATGCAAAAATAAACGAAGGCTTCCTCCAGGGTTTTGTTCTCGGTATCGCACGTCATCCGGATTTGCCTCCAGCTGGAATCTTCGCTGACGACAGCATCCAGCTCACTCATGTCCCTGAGCCAATGTTCCAGGTCAGGCTTTGTGTTTAAAGGTCTTTCGAGGAGATCTCTGAAGTAGGGTTCCAGGCTTTCCCAGGTCGTTACGACATAGTCCTCCGGCAAATAGTGCCGGGGGAGCTTGTGAATGTCCGCAGTGTAGGTCATTATTTTTTCTTAGGTGTTTTCTTATCGGCTGGTTTGTCGGCTTTTTTCGGGGCGTCCTTTTTGGCAGGGGCGGCTTTTGAAGGCGCTGCTTTCGCGGGTGCCGTTTTCGCGGGTGCCGTTTTCGCGGGTGCGGCTGCGGGGGCCTTGGCGGCGGGTTTGGCGGCCGGCGCCGCAGTGGGTTTTGCGGGCGCTTCCGCCTTGGCCGGGGGTGTCTTCTCAGCCGCGGGCTTCGCCGCCTTTTTGGGCGCTGGGAGCGCTCCCTCGACGGGGGGTGCGGGCAACGCCTCTTCTACCTCGGGCGCGGGGAGTGCCCCTTCTTCGGCGGGCTCCGAAAGCTTTATTTCTACATTATTGCTGGCCAATTGGTTATACCATTTGATCATCTTCTTCATGTCGCTGTTGTAAATGCGATTGAAGTCCAGTTCGGGGTATACCTTTTCAAAAAACGTTCTGACGGCGCCCGCATCCTTATCATCAGGAAGGGCCTGGCCTCCGTTTTCTATGGCTTTAAACAGGTCCACAAGATTGATGTTTTCCCGGGTGGTGTACACTTCGATGCTTTCAAGATGGGAAAAATTATGGACGCGGGAAGACACGAACTTCGTCTGATGGTCCTCAAGGGAGCGTACAATAGCCCCGTCCGACTTGCTGCTCATCATTTCGAAAAGGCCACCAAGTCCGGTGATGGCAATTATCTTGTTGTACTCCATGTTCATTCAATTTTGGGCGTGCAATATACTTTAAAATTGGACAGGTACTCCTGGATGTAGGCGTCCTTTTGTTTGAGGCGGTATTGCATAATGTACCTCGGGTGCGGCAGGGCGACAATACGGGAAAAGAGCCCGTGGCGCTGATTGAGCCCGTCCAGGTACTTGTGGTTTTCCCCTCCGCCCAGGCAAAAGGCCACATCCGTTCTAAGGCCCCAGGCGAGCTGCTGCCTGAACCATCGGACAGTGTGGGGCTCCAGGCTTTCCCGCAGGCGGGCATTGTCGTAGTAGTTCAGGTTCTTTCCCTGGGCCGTAAATCCAAGGGGGCTTACGGCCGTGAAATAGAATTGACGGTAGAAGGCTTCCGCACCGCCGAATGCGTCGATCATATCATAGATAAAGACCGAGGAAAGCTCACGCTTCTTTGGCCAGGGATTGGGGATGCCGCAGACCTCAGCGAGCCTGATGGGATCCGTGAATGGTATGCCCGTGAGCCCGGCCCCGTGGCGTCCCGGATTGATCCCGATCAGGAGGATGCGGGTGCCCTCGTCGGGATAATATTTCCGGTAAAAGGCAGTGCAAATGGTCATCACTTCCGGATCGGAAAAGGGGCGAAGCACTTCGACGCCCTTGGGCAAAGGACCTTTCCACGACAGCCCCTTCAGGAAATGCAGGATGGATTCGCTTAGGGGCATCAGTCTTTCGGATTAACTTGCCGGGTCACCTTTTTCGCGTATACATCGTAGCCATCTTTATCCACTTCGGTTAGAATGAGCCGGTCCATTTTGTGGGCGTGCTCTTCCGGGATGGTCACAAAATAGCTGATGGGCTTGTAAGTTACCAGAGGTGTCAGGCTTTCCCCACTGAGGCGCCTGTTCTCCAGTTTCAGGGTGACACTATCCGCCCTGCATTCCACGATCATATAAGCATCGTTTGGAAGGCTGACGACCTTATCATTGACTCTGATCCGGATTTTTGCCAGGGCCCCCACGTATTGGTTGGGCCTTAGGAGGTAGATTCGCTTTAGAGGAAGGCTGTCGGCGGCCTGTGCCAGGAGGCTCACCGGGCCGGTGCAGCAGAACAGTAAATATATGAGCCTTTTCATAGTTCAATGGGCTTCAAGCCAGTTTTCACCTACGCCCACCTCCGCAATGACGGGAACGCCATTGGGAAGGGGGAGAGCGTCCTGCATGCAGGACAGGATCACGGGGGTAATGATATCCACTTCGCTGCGGAGGGCATCGAATACAAGTTCGTCGTGCACTTGCAGGATCATCCTGGAGCGGAAACCTTCCCGGCGGAAGGCTTCGTGTATGCGCGTCATGGCAAGTTTGATCATGTCCGCAGCAGTACCCTGGATCGGGGAATTGATGGCGTTCCGTTCGGCGAATCCGCGGACCGTGAAATTCGCTGAGTGAATATCCCTAAGCCACCGCTTTCTCCCCATCAGCGTTTCAACGTACCCGTGTTCCTTGGCGAAATTGATCGTCCCGTCCATGTAGCGCTGGATGCCCGCGAATTGTTTTTTATAATTGTCGATTATTTCCCTTGCTTCGGTACGGCTTATTTTTAGATTATCCGCGAGGCCAAAGGCGCCCTGCCCGTAGATGATCCCGAAGTTCACGCTCTTGGCTTTGTAGCGTTCTATCTTGGTAATCTCTCCTTCGTCTTTATTATATACCCGGGCGGCGGTTGCCGTATGGATGTCCTTTCCCAGGCTGAAGGCTTCGCACATGGCGGGGTCTCCGCTGACGGCCGCCACGATTCGCAGCTCGATCTGGGAGTAGTCCGCGCTAACCAGGACGTGGTTCTCATCCCGGGGGATGAAGGCTTTCCGGATTTCCTTACCTCTATCGGTACGGACGGGGATATTCTGCAGGTTGGGGTTGTTGGAACTGAGGCGTCCCGTTACGGCTACGGCCTGGTTGTAGGAAGTGTGCACGCGTCCCGTCTTCCGGTTAATCATGCCGGGCAACGCGTCCACGTAGGTGGATTTTAACTTGGTCAGCTCGCGGAAAGCCAGGATATCGTCCACGATCTGGTGTCCCGTCAGGCGAAGCAATACTTCTTCCCCGGTGGCATATTGTCCGGACTTTGTTTTCTTGGCTTTGTCACTTAGTTTGAGCCTGTCAAAGAGGATCTCGCCCAATTGTTTCGGCGAGGACAGATTGAATTCTGTCCCCGCGTGCGCGTAAACGCGGGCTTCGGCTTCCCGGGCTTCGCGGTCGAGTTCGCGCGAATAGTCCCTTAGAAAAGCCTCGTCCACCCGAATACCCTCGAATTCCATATCGGTCAGGACCTTTACTAAGGGGTTTTCGACTTCGTTGAATACCTTTTCGACGTTTTTGGCGGCCAGCATCGGCACGAATACCTGCTTTAACTGGAGGGTAATGTCCGCATCCTCGGCCGCATAGTCCTTGATCTGTTCGTGGGGGACGTCTTTCATGTTCCCCTGATTTTTCCCCTTTTTACCAATCAGCTCCTCGATGTGTACGGGCTCGTAACCCAGGAACTTGGCGCTCAGGTAATCCATGCCCCTGCGTCCTTCGGGTTCTATGACATAATGAGCCAGCATGGTATCGAAGATTTCCCCTGCCAGGGCGGCTCCGTACCATTTCAACATGATGAGGTCGTATTTCAGATTCTGGCCTATCCATCTCACGTCTTTGCGGTCGAACAGGGGTTTGAATTTTTCGAGCAGGTTCCTAATGGCCGTTTCGTCGCCCGTGGGCGCTGGGATGTACCAGCCCGTACCAGGTTTCACGGATAAGCTCATGCCTACCAGTTCCGCATCGTTGGGATCGGTGCCCGTCGTTTCGGTGTCGAAACAGATTTCGGACTCCCCTTGCAGCATTTTTATGAGCGCGTCGATTTTTTCGTTTGTATCGGCGAGGTGATATTCGTGCGGAGTGTTGTGGATGTTTTTTTCGGCGGCGACTTCTCCGGTTTCATCGGTTTCGGGCACTTCTACGGGCTCGTCCGTGAGTATCAACTCCTGGACTGCTGGCTGCTCGTCCCCAAACAGGCTGGTTTGGCCGGGGGGGCTTTTTTTGGGGCTTCGAGGCGCTGCTTCGAGGGGCGGCTCCTCGCCCAGGATGCGTTTACCCAGCGACTTGAACTCGAGCTCGCTGAAAAGGTTCGTGAGTTCGGGGATGTTCCATTCCTTGAGGCGGAAGTTTTCTTCATGGAACTCCACCGGCACATTGGTGATGATGGTCGCCAGCTTTTTCGAAAGGATGGCATTTTCCACCCCGTTCCTCACCTTTTCTCCCAGGGCACCCTTGATGCCCGCCGCGTTGGCCAGGACATTCTCCAGGCTTCCAAATTCCGCCAGGAGCTTGGCCGCCGTCTTTTCCCCTACGCCCGCGATGCCGGGAATATTGTCCACTGCATCTCCCATAAGGCCGAGGATATCAATGACCTTGTCCACCGAAGGGATGGACCATTTTTCACAAACCTCCTTGGGCCCCATGATCTCTTCCTTGTTGCCCATATAGGGAGGCTTGTATATCAGCACGTTTTCAGTCACGAGCTGTCCATAATCCTTGTCCGGGGTGACCATATACACCTGGTAGCCCGCTGAGGCGGCCTGCCAGGCCAGCGTTCCAATGATGTCATCGGCCTCGAAGCCATCCAATTCCACGACGGGAATGTTGAAGCCTTCTATGATGCGCTTTATATCGGGCAAAGAATCCAACAGGTCTTCGGGAGCTTCCTGGCGGTTGGCCTTATATGCGGTGAAATCGGTGTGCCTTTCCGTGGGCGCTTCGGTATCGAAGGCCACGGCCATATGCGTGGGCTTTTCTTTTTGAATCAGGTCATACAAGGTGTTGGTGAACCCGAATTGGGCGTTGGTATTGCGTCCTTTGGAAGTGAGCCGGGGGCTTCGGATCAGGGCGTAGTACGCCCTGTAGACGAGCGCCATGGCGTCCAGGAGGAAGAGTTTTTTGGGCATAGGTCCCAAATGTACAAAAATCGCAGCCGACCACTATTTCGGGCCTGGTTCGCAGTGAGACGTCAGGTAGTTGATCCAAAGCGCCTGGAGGTGTGCGGTCGTCCCAGGGCCCTCGAAGATGCCGTGCGTGCGGTTGGGATACGCCATGAAGGAAAACTGCTTGCCGTACTTCACGAGTTCGTTGACCAGGGCTTCCGCATTTTGATAATGGACGTTATCGTCGCCCGTGCCATGGATATAAAGCAGGTTGCCTTGAAGGCCTTTGGCGAAATTGAGGGGGGAACCCTTCACGTAGTCCGCCATGGTTTCCTGGGGGAGACCCATATAGCGCTCCTGGTAAACGTTGTCGTAGAACAGGAGGTTGGCCACGGCAGCGATGGCGATGCCCGTTTTGTAGATTTCGGGATACCTGAACATGAGGTTGAGGGTCATGGAGCCTCCTCCGCTCCAGCCGTAGACCGCTGTCCGCGTGGAATCCAGGAAGGGCCATTTCAGCACTTCCCTTGCACCCATGGCCTGGTCGCGGGAATTCACGATGCCCATTTGGCGATAGATGGCGTGCCTCCACGCCGCACCCTTCAACGAGGGCGTTCCGCGGTTGTCCATGGTGACTACGGCGTAGCCTTTCCGAAGAGCGCTGTTCAGCATGCCATTGCTGAAGGGGACGTCCCGCGCGGTAGCGCTGGCGGGTTCGCCGTACACATAAAAAAGGACGGGGTATTTTTTAGTGGAGTCGAAATCGGCGGGCAGCGCCAGGACGCCGTCCATGGAAATGTTGTCTACTGTGGTGACCTTGAATTTACGGTAGGTGAAGGGGCCGTTGATGGGTTTGGGGCCCGGGTCATCGGTGGGGTATATGTTGCTGTGTCCCTTCAGGACGATCAGGCGTTGGTTGGGGGCCACGTGAAGGCTCATGTTCGTATGCACGGCATAGTGGCCGTCGGGGGAAATGTTGTAGGTATTGGTCCCGTCATACAACAGGGGCGTGACGCGGGCAGTATCGCCCCCGTTCAAACCCGTCCTGTAGAGGTAGTGTTGGGTCGCGTCATAGGGGCTGGCGTAGAAATAAACGATGGGCTGCTTGCCCTGCATGTCCACGGCGGCGAAGTCGGCATCGTAATTCCCTTTGGTGAGGAGGGTTTCTTTGGATCCATCGCGCGTGATCCGGTAGATATGTCTCCATCCGTCCTTTTCGCTGGTCCAAAGGAAGGACTTGCCCTGGTCTACCCAAGTCCAGGGAGAAGAGTCGTATTCAAAGGGGCCCGATACGTCGATCCAGGTATCCGAAGTCTCGTGGTAAATGGAGTGGGCCGAGCCATCCGAGACGTTGCAAAGGTAAACATTGACCTCATTTTGGTGACGGTTCAGTTGGGCTACGATGAGTTCGCCCGCGTTACCCGCCCATTCCATGCGAGGCAGGTAGTGTTGCTTTTGGTCGCCGGGTATGTCCATCCAACGCGTCGCACCCGTGGCTACGTCGACGACGCCTATTTTCGCGGCCGAGGGGTCCTGACCTGCTTTGGGGTATTCCACTGGGACGACAAAGGAATAGAGGGAATCGGTGTTATCGATCATGTCGAAAAAGCGGATGTCGGAAGCATCGAGCCTCCAAAAAGCAATTTGCTTGCTGTCCGGGCTCCAGCGGAAGCCGTCGCGGCAAGCCAGCTCTTCTTCGTACACCCAATCGAAGGTGCCGTTGATGACGCGGTCGGTTCCGTCTGAAGTGAGGGGCGTGATTTGGCCGCTAACCAGGTCTTCCACGTAAATATTGTGTTTGCTCACGTAAGCTGCTGACTGCCCGTTGGGAGATATCTTGGCGAACATGAGGGATGCTGGCGACAGCCCTTTTCCCAACTGATGACCTTGCTTGGAAGCAAGATTGTAGTACCAGTAATCGCCCCGGGTCCTTCCTCTCCATACGCGCTGCGTGTTGGTGAAGAAGAGGCACATCTTTTTGTCGTCCGACCATACGATGCGGTCGAAATTGTCGGGGATACCGGCGGCTTTCAGGTCGGCATCGGCAATGACCGTTTGTTGCTGCATTTGTTGCGAGGGATCGATGGTGGTCAATCCTGAGGAAGCGCTCCAGGTCCACAACAGGTGGGAGTCTGGGAACCACTCGGCGCGGCGGAGGGATATGGGAGACTGGGCGACAGCGGATACGACCAGGAGGAGCGCCGCCAACGACATAGCGGACTTGATGAGTTTAATGCGTGCCATATCCGGTAAATCTATGGAAAACAGGGCCATCACGCCCCCTGTTTTTTGATGACCGGCACCTGTCGCTTGAAAAGGCTGAACTTGTAGTGCAGGGTTGAATCTTCCTTGTTGTATACGTGGATATATACGCTGGGGCCGCGAAAGGCGCCCACCCCTGCGTTATCCGGAAGGCCCTGGGGTTTTTTCAGATTGAGCAGGGGTACCTGGAGGTCGGCGTCGGTAAAGGAGCCGTCCAGCTTGTAGGCGCCCTCCACGAACATTTCCAGGACGCTGGACTGGATCTCCATCCTGTGGAACAACAGGGTGTCTCCGGAAAAGCGGAAGGTATCGTAGAGCTTGGAAAAGGAAACATGGGCGAAATCGCGGTTTCTCAGAAGCACATTTTCCCCCAGCTTCATCAGGGGCTGAAAGTTCAGGAGGGCGCCCCGGTCAATGGCGAACTGGATCTTCCCATTTATGGAACCCGGAAGCTTTCGACCTTTATCGTTCAGGAGGAGTGAAAGCTGTGCCTGGGCGCCCAGGGTGCCGCTGAGGTTTCTGGCCTCCAGCCTTTCCTGGCCGAAATCGTCGAAGGCGGCAAACAAGGCGGACAGATCAATCCCGTCCAGGGCGGCATTGAATTGCACCCTGCTGACACCCTCTTTGTAGGGTCGGATCTTGCCCGATATGGCCATGGTTCCTTTGGCTGCGCGGAGGAAAAGGCGGGAAAGGGAAAATATGCCATTGTCCAAAAGCAGGTCGGCGCTGACCGTGCTGGCGGAAAAGTCATTGTAGTGCAGTTTGTCCAGCTCCAGGCGGGTATTTACCCGGCAGCGCTTGGTAAAGCGGTCCAGGATACGACCCGATCGGGCCGTTGCCCCGCCGGAATGCCCATCCCCGCGCGCCTGGCCCAGGAAGGGTACCAACACGGAAATGTCCAGGGATGGGGAGTATACCCGCCAGTCCAGCACCATATTTCCCGTGTCGGTCGTGGCCCTGGACAGGAAATTCCGGGCCACCCCTGTGACGTCCACGCT
This sequence comes from uncultured Chitinophagaceae bacterium, assembly GCA_964544695.1. Classification (GTDB taxonomy): domain Bacteria; phylum Bacteroidota; class Bacteroidia; order Chitinophagales; family Chitinophagaceae; genus Dinghuibacter. Next base: position 20,019 of record CAZJDB010000091.1, on the reverse strand, counting down.
GGAATTGCCGATGACCCCACTGAGTTTCCGGATCGTGACATCCTGGTGATCCAATTCCAGGCGCACCTCTCCTTTTTTGATTTTCACACCTCGGGGGACGTAAGTGATTTCGGCGTTTCGGATGGCTACGGTGCCGGTGGCGGAACAGATCGTGCCGCTGCTATCGACCAGGGGGTATTTGCAGGTTAGCTCCAGGTCCACGTTTCCTTTATCGAAGGAAAAATCCTCGCTGCCGATGAGGTTATTCCAGGGGGCAATTTCGTTGTGCACGGAAACGTCGAAAACCACAATGGGAGTGTCAAGGCGGACGATTTGGAACCGATGCGTCCTGAACGCGATCAAACCGGAATATTTACCCTGAAGGGAGTCGGCTTCGATCAGGGAATTGGCGTCCGAAGGGGGGAGGGAGTCCGATACCTGGTTGGTGAAAAAGCCATCGAAGGAACAATCGTTGATGCTTCCAATGTACCCCGAGAAGTTATTTTTCCTGACTTTCCAGCGCACGAAAACCGTGGGATCGCCCGGTGCCAGGGTACCCGTTATTCGCGCGTCGACGGCCAGGGGCCGGGTCAGATGGATATTGTCGAGTTTTTTCACAATTTTTGGGGTAAGCCATTGGTGGGCATCTGCGTAGTTCAGGCCCGGGGAGCTCAGGTCCAGGACGAAGCGCTTTCCGTTATCGAAGTGGAATTCCCCATCCGCCTGCAGGGGCTGGCGGTCGATGGACAACGCCATCTTTTGCACGGTCAGTATTTTTTGCGTTGCGTCGAATCCGACGTATCCCCGACCCCGGACTTCCCTCCCTTGCAGGAAGCTTCCTTTATGCATATTGAAGGTTAAAGCATCCACGGTTACGTCCATGTCGGTTCGCCAGCGGCCCGTTTCTTTATACAGGAGGAGGCGGTGCACCTGGAAGCTATACGATTTGTGACGCACCGAATCTGCGATGTTGATACTGACGCTATACAGGCTCATTTGCGCGGGGAGTGTCGTTGCCTTCCCGGTGCCAGGCTTTCTGGACCCCCAAACATAAGCATTGGTATAATTGCTGGTATCCTTGTACAGGTAGATCGATCCGTCTTCCAGGACGAGCTTGTGTACGACCAGGCGGCCCCTGAAGAGGTTCCAGAGACCGGGGACGACCTGAATCCTTTCCATGGTCAGCGAATGGCGCCCACTCCGGGCATAGACCGAATCGTCAATGGTCACTCCGTTCACCTGCAAGGCCGGGTAGGGGAAGTGACTCCAGAAATTCAGGCTTAGGTCCCGGATGTGGACCGATCCCCGGACGCGCGAATTCAGGAACGTATTGGCCCTGGCAGCCAGGGCGGCCTTGTGGGTCCTGAAATAGAGGTAGGCTGAAAACTCCAGGAGGAACCAGAGGAAAATGATGCCCAGCAGGAAGCGTACAGTGTATCTAAGCGCTTTACTCATTGGTTAATGCGTACCAAATAGCGGACCACTAGAGCACACCCTCCTTGATCTCCACCCACAGGTCCCTGTAGCACTGGGCGGCGTAACTCGATCGTGCAAAAACTTCCACGGGCGCCTGATAGATACCCATTTTTTCGACATCCGAGAGGTAGGGGATATAGCTTTGGAAGAAGTGTTTGTCTTTGTACAGGATTTCCATGATCTCGTTGTGCATGTTCTTTCTCAGGTCCACCATGGTAAAAAAGCAGGTAAGCCTGGAAAGGTCCAGCTCCTTTTCCTTCATATACGCCTTCACCATTTCGTAGGTTCGGACCGACAGGGTGGTGGGGATGACGGGCATCAGGATGATGTCCGTGGCGACGAAGATGTTTTCGGCGAGTACGGAAAGGCCGGGCGGGCAGTCCATGAAAATAAAATCGTATTCTTTTTTAAAGGCCTGAACGATGTGCTTCAGCTTTTTCCGCGAGTGTTTCATTTCCTCGATCATGACGTCCAGGCTCTTGGAGGATTGATCGGCCGGGATAATGTCCAGGCCTTCGTATTCGGTATTCATCACCGCGTCTTCCAGGTCAGAGGCCTGGGTGATCAGTTTCCGGATACCTCCTTTCAGCTTGGGTTTCACCTGATAATAAAAAGTGGTGGATCCCTGGGGGTCCAGGTCCCAGATCAGGGTTCTATAACCATCCATTGCCGACAAGTAGGCAAAGTTGACGCACCCGGCCGTTTTGCCGACGCCGCCTTTGAGATTGTATAAAGCGATGGTTGTCATAGGTTGAATATAAGGCATTTATTAACACAATTGTCGAATTAACTTTTGTAAATTGCACGAATTATGGAAAACAATATTCATCTTCCTGAAGGAAGTTATCACACGGAGAAAGTGTCTTATCTGAAGGAATCCAAAGTACAGGGGATTTCCAAATCTTTTATAGCGAATGTGTTTATGTGGATGTTCGGGGGGTTGCTCATCACGGCGCTTATGGCGTACTGGTTTGCTTCCAATCAGTCGTTATTGTCCAATCTCTATACGATCGGTGCGAACGGCAGGCCTTCGATGACGATGCTGGGTTTACTCGTCATGTTCGCCCCTCTGGGTTTTGTGCTGATCATGTCCTTTGGATATCAGCGCCTGTCGGCGACGGCAATGTCGGTGCTGTTTGTGCTTTACTCGGCCATTACCGGCATCAGCTTAAGCGTAATCCTGCTGGCCTATACCGCCTCTTCCGTAGTCGGATGCTTCTTTTCCGCCGCGGCCATGTTCGGCGTAATGGCGGTCATGGGATATACGACGAAGAAAGACCTGACGGGCTTCGGATCTATTATGATCATGGGGCTGATCGGGATCGTCATCGCGTCCCTGGTCAATTTATTCCTTCGTAGCTCGGGGCTGGATTATCTTATCAGCTTTATCGGGGTCCTCGTCTTTACGGGCCTCACCGCCTATGACGTGCAGAAGCTGAAGAATATCGGGGCCGGGGTCGACATGCAAGACGCCAGCGCACAGAAGTTGGCAGTATTCGGAGCCCTGAACCTGTACCTGGACTTCATCAGCCTGGTCCTGATGCTGCTGCGCCCGTTCGGCAGCCGTCGCAACTAACTTCAACGCTTAAGATCTTCGAGCTGCTTTTGCAGCCCATACATCTCATCTCTAAGCCGCGCAGCCTCCATAAAGTCGAGGTCCCGCGCGGCTTTTTCCATGGTCTTCTTCGTCTGGGCAATGGCCTTTTCCAATTGGGGAATGGTTTTGTACAATTCCTGCTCTTCGGCCACCACGGAGACCAATTCATCGCTCGGGGCAAGGGCGTAAGGATCGCGTGGGTCATAGCCCTTGATGTCCAGGACGCTGGTCTGGGCGAAGACCTGCTCCTTGGATTTGATAATGGTCTTGGGCTGGATTCCGTGCTCAAGGTTGTAGGCAATCTGCTTGTCGCGGCGCCGGTTCGTCTCGTCTATGGTTCGCTGCATGCTTTCGGTGATGGTGTCGGCGTAAAAGATGACGATCCCGTCGACATTCCGGGCTGCCCTCCCCGCCGTTTGTGTCAGCGATTTCTCATTCCTTAGGAATCCTTCCTTATCGGCATCCAGGATGGCGACCAGGGTAACCTCCGGCAGGTCCAGTCCTTCCCGCAGGAGGTTCACCCCGACGAGTACGTCGATCTCTCCCAGACGCAGTTGGCGAAGGATTTCGACGCGATCCAGGGTATGGACCTCGCTGTGTATGTATTTCGATTTGATGTTGATGCGATGGAGGTATTTGTCCAGTTCCTCTGCCATGCGCTTGGTCAGGGTAGTCACCAGCACGCGCTCCCGGCGTTGGGCGCGCAGGGCGATTTCGTGAAGGAGGTCGTCGATCTGGTCCTTGCTGGGCCTGATTTCGATGGGTGGGTCGAGCAGGCCGGTCGGACGCACTACTTGTTCCACAACGACGCCACCGGTCATTTCGAGCTCGTATTCGCCAGGTGTGGCGGATACGAATACGGTTTGATTCAGGAGGTTTTCGAATTCGTGGTAATTCAGGGGACGGTTATCCAGCGCTGAAGGCAAACGGAAACCATAATCGACCAGGATGAGCTTCCGGCTGCGGTCGCCTCCGTACATGCCGCTGACCTGGGGAATGGTCTGGTGGCTTTCGTCGATCATCAACAGGAAATCCTTGGGAAAATAATCCAACAGGCAAAAAGGCCTGGCGCCCGGCAGGCGCCGGTCGAAGAAGCGCGAATAGTTCTCGATGCCGTTGCAATAGCCGAGTTCACGGATCATTTCTATATCGTAGTTGACGCGCTCGCTCAGGCGTTGCGCCTCTATGAAACGCCCGTTTTCCTTGAAGTAGCCTACCTGGGCGCCCAACTCATCCTGCATTTCGTAAAGGATTTGCTGGAGCATGTTCTTGGGTGCAACGTAGAGGTTGGCGGGGAAGATGGCGGCGTGTTCCATGAGGCCTATCCTTTTGCCGGTATTGGTATCGAAACTTTCGATCTCCTCGATTTCGTCGCCGAAAAAGGTAATCCGGTAACTATAGTCCACGTAAGGCAGGTTGATGTCCACGGTGTCCCCCTTGACCCTGAACTGTCCCCTGTTGAAGTCGATCTGGGTCCGGCTGTACAGGATATTTACCAGGGAGTGAAGAAATCCCTGGCGGCTGATCACCTGACCCTTATGGATACGGATGATTCCATTCTCGTATTCGGTCGGGTTCCCCATACCGTAAATGCAACTGACGCTGGCTACGACCAGGATGTCCCTCCGCCCTGTGAGCAGGTTGGAGGTGGCCCGGAGGCGCAGCTTGTCGAGCTCTTCGTTGATGGCCAAATCCTTTTCTATATAGGTGTCGCTGACGGGCATGTAGGCCTCGGGCTGATAGTAGTCGTAGTAAGAGACGAAATATTCGATGGCGTTGTTGGGGAAGAACGACCTGAATTCTCCGTAGAGCTGGGCAACCAGCGTTTTATTATGGGTCAGGACAAGCGTAGGCTTTTGTACATTCTGTATGACATTTGCCATGGTAAAGGTCTTTCCTGAACCGGTAACCCCCAGGAGGGTCTGGTATTTTTCGCCGCGCAGAATGCCTTCGGTCAATTCCCGGATGGCCGAGGGCTGATCTCCGGAGGGCGTATAGGGAGAAACAAGTTCGAAGGGCATAGCGTGCAAAATTAAGGCAAATCGGGGTTTTAGGGGGGATTCTGAGTAGATTCTGAGTTTATTATTACCTAAAATTTAAGAAATCTTTACCTATACTTTAAGTTTCCTTTTGCCCTTCATTTGCCCTTCCCCCGCCATTTACTTTGCCCTCTCAAAACCAACTGATCGATGTCCAAAAAACTGCTGTGCTTTGGGTCCCTTATGGTGGGACTGGCTTGTTTTGGCGCTTTGCCTCTGCTCGCCGGCGGAATCAAGGGGAAGGTAACCGATAAGGCTACCGGAGAACCCTTGATAGGCGCGACTGTATTTCTCGAGAACACCCGTTACGCCACCATCGTGAACCTGGATGGCACCTTCAACCTGAAACATATTCCTGCTGGAAAATATTCCCTCGAGGTGAAGTATGTAGGGTACAAGGAACCCCAGCACGTGGATGTGGAGGTCGGGGGTGAGGCCACCGAAAAAGAAGTGGATTTCACGCTGGAAACCACGATGACGCAAATGAGCACCGTGACCGTCCTGGGCGCCAATACGGGCACCAACGACGCCGGAGCCAGGCGGCTCGAAAAGAATGCGGATAATGTGGTCAATTTGTTAAGCGCGCGCAACATCGAGCTTTCTCCGGATTTGACCGTGGCTAATGCCATTCAACGTGTGAGCGGAGTCATTATACAAAGGGACAATACGGGGGACGGGCGCTATGCCATCATCCGCGGGATGGACCAGCGTTATAACACGACGCTCGTCAACGGGATCAAAATCCCCAGCCCGGATGACAAGTATCGTTTCGTGCCGATGAACATCTTCCCATCCGAAATGGTGGATCGCATCGAGGTGATCAAGGCGTTGACCCCGAATATGGAGGGGGATGCCATCGGTGGGGTCATGAACCTGGTGATGAAAAGCGCCCCTGATCATTTCCTGCTCACGGCCAACGGGTCCCTGGGGTATTCCACCCTGTTTTCCTCGACTCCCTTTATATCCTTCCCTCATTCGGGGATCAACCAAAAATCTCCCGCCGAAATCAACGGGAATAACTACCAGGCCAGCCCGACGGACTTCCCCGTGAGCAACCTGAACTTCAATAAAATGTCGGGTGCGCCCCTCAATTCCACCCTGGGCGCCACCATCGGGGACCGATTCCTGAACAGGAAGCTGGGTATCATCCTGTCTGCGAGCTACCAGAATTTCTATAAAGGTGCTGTTTCCGAGCGCCTGGTGCCGGATGCCCAGCCCCTGCCCTCTCCACAGGGCAATACGCTGAACCCTTCCGATTCATATGTCCGTACGTACAGCACCCAGACCAACCGGATCGGCCTTCAAAACAGGATCGACTATATTTTCGACAACCGGAATAAAATTTCCCTGTTCAACCTCTACCTGCACCAGAATGAATTCGAGACGAGGTTCACGCCCGACAGCACCGTTGGCCTGAACTCCTCGGGGTCCGCCGCGACCGTTTCACCCGAATATCGCAGGCGCTGGCAGATACAGGATATTTATAATGCCACCCTGCAAGGGGATCACCAGTTAAGTGGCCGCGTGAACCTGAACTGGAGCGGGGTATACTCGATCGCACAGCAAAAGATCCCTGACATGGCCACGGTTAGTTCGGATGAGTATGTGACATACAACAAAGGTGGAGCTCCCACCGTGGAAGACTCGGTTCCCGTCGGCACGGAAAATGTGATGACGCGCACCTGGCAGCACAACAAGGACCAGGATTGGGCCGGGTATCTGAACCTGACCTACAAGCCTACCATCCTCCGCCAGGACGTGGAGTTCGAGCTCGGAGGCATGTACCGCTATAAGACCAGGGATAATTACTATGCCGAGTATGACTTCCAGGACAGCGCAAAAGCCAACACCCCATGGACCGGGATTCAGAACGTCCCCTTGTATTTCCAGACCCCTGCGGATGGCACGGGAAATGTAGTGGCAGCCACTGCCAACACCTACACCGCTCACGAGAAAGTAGCGGCGGGCTATATCCAGGCTAAGTTCATGCTGACCCACCACTTGCAGGTATTGGGCGGGGTTCGTGTGGAGAATACCAACGAAGACTATACTACCGCGCTCCCGCTCACGTCCACGATAGGCGCCTACGGCACCATGCAGTATACGGATGTGCTGCCCAGCATACACTTCAAATACGCCCTGGCCAACAACCAGAACCTGCGACTGTCCTATTTTAAATCCATCGCCAGGCCGGGCTTCGGAGACCAGGTGCCCATCACCGATCCTTCCAATGAGGTCTTTACCTATATCGGCAACCCTGAACTGAAACACACGAGGGCGGACAACCTGGACCTGCGGTATGAACTGTTTCCCGGGGTGGCCAACCAACTACTCCTGGGCGCCTTTTACAAGCAAATCCAGGACCCAATCGAATACTTCGTCACCAATCTGAACGGTCCCAGCGCCCTTTACCTCCAGCCTCAGAATACGGGTACGGCCACCAACTTCGGCTTCGAGGGTGTGTATACCCAGTTCTGGGGTAAGTTCGGGGTATCGGCCAACTATACCTACACGAATTCCAAGATCACGACTGACAAGCTGTTTTATACCTTCGTTCAAGGGAAAGGGAATACCACGGAAATCGTTACCCAAACCAGACCCCTCCAGGGGCAGGCCAACAACGTGGGCAATCTTTCGCTCATCTACAAGGACCCCAAGATTGGCCTGAACGTCCAGATTGCCTTTGCCTATACCGGGGACAGGATCGCACAGGTATCCCCCTACTACGACCTGGATATCTGGCAAAAGCCCTTCGAGCAGCTTGACTTCTCCCTGGAAAAAAACATTACCAAGCACTTCATTTTCTTCGGGAAGGTGAATAACATCACCAACGCCCCGGCCAGGTTCTACATCAAGTTCCCATATACTTCGGTGGACAAGAACTTCTCGGGATATGTAATCCCCTACCAGGTTGCAGGCAGCAACTATACTTTGGCGCAAAAAGACATTTACAAGCTCAGTTTCCTGGGCGGCATCCGATACAAATTTTAAAACCTTATTTTGATATGAAGAAGATTATTATATTGGTCGTCGCCCTTGTCACCGTGCTGATGTTCGGTTGCAAAAAATGGGCGGAAGATAAAATCAATATCTACAAATACGTGGCCCCCCCTCCTCCTGGAGGTGCCATCTCGGACTCGACCCCGCTTTGCGGCTCCATCAAGGGGGTCATGCTGGCGGGCCACACCTACACCCTCGGTTGTGACGTAAACATCCCCGCGGGCGATACCTTGATTTTGGAAGCCGGGGTCACGGTAAACGTCACCAACAGCGCGGGTGTCATCGTACATGGTACCCTGATCAGCCTGGGCACCCAAGCCGCACCCAACACGTTTACCGTTCCGGGCGTGACGAAGAACAATACCCCTGGCCTGCCACTCGTCCAGGATTCGGCCCACATAGGTCTTTGGAGGGGGATCATGTGCGATACCTCCTGCCCTATGCTGGTCCTGAAATGGACGCACATCGATTTCGCCGGTGCGGCTTATGGTAACGTCGACGGTCCCGCGGTCGAAGAGTCCGCCGGCACTTCGTTCAATATCCTATTCCAGAACCCCAACGGGTACTTGATCATGGAAGACTCCTGGGTATACGGGGGAACGGATGACTGCATGCGTATCTCAAACGGTAAAATCCATGTTTTCCGCAACACTTTCGAAAAATGCGGGGGTAGCGGTGGAGACTGCGTAAATTCCAAGGGAGGAACGGTGGGGACCGTTGCCTATAATATGTTCATCGGCACGGCGTACAATGGACAGAAAGCTTCCAACAAAGGCCAGCCGGTGGGCGCACCCGAAACCAACATTGTTATGTACAACAGCACCTTCGTCAACGGGGGCACCCAGATCGTTGCAGGCGCCCGTGCAGGGGGTATCGACTTCGAGCAAGGCGCTGAAGGGGCTTTTTTCAACAATGCCTTCATCAACTGCACCGTCGGCTACCGCGTAGTCGACAATCCCGTGGCGGATACTGCCAACCTGACCTATGGAAATAACTACCAATGGGCGGACTCGCTGGTGATCGCGGATGAGTTTTTTACATGGGGTACCGTATGTACCAAGCCAATGCCCACCGACCTGCCTAACCCATCCACGTATTTGCCGCAGGGCTGGAATTATCTCAACCCGGTGGTAGATTCCTACGACGGTACGCCTGCGGTCCAGCAGTTGAATCCCATGTTCGTGAATTATCCTTTGCCGGTTCCGGGTGGATTGCCCCTGGGGTCCATCACGGCAATCGGGAATTATAATTTCCGCCTTTCACCGGGATCGCCCCTTATTGGAAAAGGCACCACTTCCGTCAAACCTTTGATCGTTGTGCCCATAGATCCAATTTACGGAGCTACCGAAGTGACGCCTCCAGGCGCCGACCTGGGTTGCTATCAGTTCAATGGTACGGGGAACCAGCACTAACTATGAACAACCATACCGTTAAAACATCGGGGGCCCTCGCGCTTCCGATGTTTTGTTTTTTGGCCGTCCTGTTTATGCAACCGGTTGTCTGAAATTTTCGCGGCTCCGGTCCCGGTGCCCCATACATCGTTACCTTCGTCTCAGACATGCGACGGAAACTCTTTTTATTCTTGCTCGTCCTGAGCGGCTCCACGCTGAGTGCACAGGTACTTCCTTACGTAGACGGCCATGACGCCTGGAATCCCGATTCCCTGGGGAATTTCCGCGCGGTGGTGTATTGCGCTTCCAGCGGCCCTTTGGCTGTTGCGCACATTTTTTGGCGCCGCCGGGATGAGAATCCCGAAGCGAAGCGGATCATTGTGGAGGATGCAGCGACTCATGCCAGGGTACCCAGCGCGACGGGGGTTCTGACGCGGGAATCCGGCGAAGTGCGCTTTGTCCCGGTTTCAGGGAAGGGTGTGTATTATGTCTATTACATGCCCTACAAAAATGAGGGGCGCAGCAATTATCCAAAGGGTGTATACCTGAAGCCGGTTAATGACGAGCTGCCTGGGGGCAAACCTGTGGCTTGTTTGGCGAGGTCGATTGAATATATCAACGCCTTCAATAATGTTTATCCGATGGAGGTCATCGCTACGCGAGCGGAGACGGATTCCGTTGTGGCCCGGCATGCTGGTGAACCTTACATCGTTTTTCCCGAGGACAGGATGTACCCGATCAAGATGCAGCGCGACTTGCCATATCGGTGGCTCCGTGCGTCCGTTTCGCGTTTTGGTGCTGCCGAGAGGGGAGAGAATTATGCATTTCAGATTGGGATTTATGCGCTGCGGGATCTGCGCCATGTGCAGCTACGATTCTCACCGTTTCGCGGCCCTGGGGTTTTGGACCTATTTACTTGTATCAATACACAGGGTGTAACTTATGACGGGAAACCTTTCGAACCCGAGGTCGATGTGCCGGCGCGCACGGTGCAGGCGCTGTGGTGCAATTTGACAGTGCCTGTTAACGCCGCTCCTGGGGCGTATGTCGGGACGGTCGAGATTATCGCCGAGGGGCTGCCAGTGCGGCGCGTCCCTTTAAGGCTTACGGTGACCGATCAGGTCGCGGTGGAGGGAGGGGTGAACGAGCCCTCGAAAATGACACGCCTGCCCTGGCTCAATTCCACCATGGCACAGGAGAATACGGTGATCCCTCCTTATACTCCTTTACAAGTGGAGGATACGCTGGTCCGGTTACTGGGCAGGGACATATCGATCGGTCGCGACGGATTGCCGGCGCAAATCCGCACCTACTTCACGCCGGAAATGACTTCCATCGGAACCGAAGCCAATGAGCTCCTCACGGAACCGATGCACTTTCATTTCGATGGCCTGAAGGACGCCATGCAGCCCGGGGGCGTACGGTTCATCTCCAAAGCCCCAGGCACAGTTATCTGGGAAGCCAGCAGCGCGTCGGAAGATTTACGCATGGACGTACATGCCAGTCTTGAGTTCGATGGGTTCGTATCCTATACGGTGGCGCTCACGGCAATCCGGGACGTGTCCCTTAAGGATATACGGTTTCATATTCCGATGGCCCCCGAGGCCGCGAAATACCTGATTGGATTGGGACGCATTGGCGGTTTAAGGCCGGACTCGTTGCAGTGGAAATGGGACGTTGCCCACAAGAACCAGGATGGAGCATGGGTCGGAAATGTAAACGAAGGCTTGCAGTTTTCCCTGCGGGATCAGCATTATGTGCGGCCCCTGAACACGAATTTTTATTTGCTGAAACCCCTGGTCCTGCCAGGCTCCTGGGGGACCGGAGGAATCGAAATAGGACCAAAGGGGAAGGCTGTACTGGTGAACGCTTACAGTGGCCCCAGGACGCTGCGCCAGGGGGATACGCTGTTTTACAATTTCACGCTGCTGATCACGCCCTTTCATCCCCTGAATACCGATTTCCAGTGGGCTAACCGCTTTTATCATAAGTATAATGCCCCCGACAGCATCAAGGCCATGGGGGCCACGGTGGTCAACATCCACCATGCCACGCCCATCAATCCCTGGCTCAACTATCCCTTTATCGCTTGGCCGCAAATGAAGTCCTTCATCGATTCCGCGCATCGCCTGGGGATAAAGGTAAAGATATATAATACGATCCGGGAGTTGTCCGATCATGCCTATGAGCTTCCCGTGTTGAGGAGCCTTGGTCATGAGGTCTATTCTCCCGGTAAGGGTGGGGGGTTTGCCTGGTTACAGGAGCATGTTGTAGAAGATTATATCCCCGCCTGGTTCGTGCCCGAGCTGAAGGACGCGGCCATTATCAACAGCGGTATGAACCGCTGGCACAACTACTATGTCGAGGGCATGAGCTGGTTGGTCAATCACGTGGGGATCGATGGAATATACCTGGACGATGTGGCGTTTGACCGGGTGACGATGAAGCGCATCAAGCGGGTGTTGACACAAAACGGACATCCCGGGATCATCGACCTCCACTCCGCCAACCAGTACGACGCGAACGACGGCTGGAACAACAGCGCCAACCTTTACATGGAGCACTTCCCTTACCTGAACCGCCTTTGGTTCGGGGAGTATTTCGATTATCAGCACAATTCCCCCGATTTCTTTCTGACAGAAGTAAGCGGGATTCCCTTTGGCCTGATGGGCGAGATGCTACAGGGCGGGGGCAATCCCTGGAGGGGCATGATCTACGGGATGACCAACCGACTGGGTTGGACGAATGTGAATGACCCCCGTCCCCTTTGGGCCCTTTGGGACAGCTTCGGAATGGAGGGATCGGAGATGCTAGGATATTGGAGCGGTCATTGCCCGGTGACCACGGACCAGGATCGTGTGTTGGCAACGGTCTACCGGCGGCCGGGAAAGGCCCTGGTGGCGCTGGCTAGCTGGGCTTCCGGGGATACCGCCGTACGTCTGCACGTGGATTGGAAGGCGCTGGGTATGGATTCGGCCCGGGCGCACATCTCCGCTCCGTTTGTCGCGGGGTTCCAGGACGCAGCTACGTTTGGCATTGACCAGCCGATACCGGTGGCTATGGGGAAGGGATGGTTGTTGTTGATTTCGGAATGAAACGAACCTTAGTCATACTTCTTTTTACGCCGTTTGCGGCGAGGGCCCAAAAGCCATTTTATTCGGAATCCTTTTCATCGGACCAACTCCCCGCGGGATGGGTGAACGTGGACAGCTCGGGCCAGGGATGTGCCTGGGTGGTCACCAATCAGCCCTATCCCGGGTCCTTTGGATATCAACGCCAGGCCCCGCCCATCGCCTCATCCAGCAGGGGGTATCATTTGCAGTACCAGGCAGGATACATCGTCGATGAGGATCAGCCCGCCTGGGAAAAAAAGGGCTGGTATCCCAATGCCTATGTGCGGACCCCGGCCATCGATTGCCGGGGCAAAAGTTCCGTGATTCTGCGCTTTCAACAGACCTTCCGGTTCAATGGACACCACCCCGCTCCTGGTGCGGGCCTGTACGTGGGGGTGAGCACCGACAGCCTTCACTGGCGGGATATTGATGTAAACCGGGGCGCCGCGCCCGCGACGGATATGTTTACCCCCGACAAAGAAGAGCTGGATATTACCCCGTGGGCAGCGGGGCAACGCAGCGTGTATTTGCGCTGGTATTGGAAGGGATATTACAGTTGGTATTGGATGGTGGACGATATAACGCTCTCTGAAGGATTTACCAAAGACGCGGGGATCGTGGGCCTGGTGGGGCTACGCGAAACAGGAAACGTATTCGGGGGTTCCGATTCGATTATTTTGCGCGTTCGCAATATGGGTACCGGCCCGATCGGCACGCCCATTCAGGTCCGCTGCACCCTTGATGGAAGTAAGAAATACCTGGGCACGATACATTCACTGACAGGCGAGCAGGACGTTTTTCTTGGCACGGCCGACCTGCAAGGGCGCCCCGTACACACCCTGGATTTTCGGTTGGATATGGCGGGAGACCAGGATGCTCGCAATAATTCCTTGCACATGCGAATCACCGCGGCGGCCAGCACCCTGGGACGTCTTAACGGCATATCCAGGACTGGCCGTTCATCCTGGCTGTTGCGTTCGGGGATGTCCAGGATAAAGGTGATCTTCTATACAAAAGATATTTTCAGGATCTGGCTGGCTACGGATGGTGCGTTTACCGATCCGGCCGGCAAGGAAATCGCGTATCATCTGCCTGCGGATTCACCAGTCGTCGTGGCGCGCGATTCAGGGGCGTTTTATAGTTTGCGTACGACTTCTTGCGAGCTGCGGATTTACAAAGCGCCTATTCGCTTTGCCCTGTTTGCGGAGGGGCGGCGTATCTGGGAGGAAGCCCAGCCGCTTGTGTTTGGCGCAGAGACCATGCAGGCATTTATAAGGGGGTCCAACGAATACTTTTACGGCTGCGGGATGCAGAACGGGTATTTTTCGCATCGGGGGAAAACCGTATTGATTGAAAAGGGAAATGGATGGGACGACGGAGGACGACCTAACCCGGCGCCATTCTATATGAGCACAGCTGGGTATGGCGTATTACGCAATACCTTCGACGTGGGGAAATATGAATTTGGCGATACGGTGCGACTGTCCCACAACGAAGACCGGTTTGACGCCTTTTATTTTTATGGGCCTTCGCTGAAGGCAATACTGGACCGGTATACCGACATAACGGGCAAACCCTTTCTAATGCCGCGCTGGGCGCTGGGGATGGGGGATTCGGACTGTTACAACAAGCCGGATCGGCAAAAGCATCCCCAGTCCACTCCGGTCGTCATTTCAAAAGTAGCCGACCAATACATCGCCCACGACATGCCCAGGGGCTGGATACTTCCCAACGACGGATACGGTTGCGGATATGTAAAGTTGGATTCCGTGGTGAAGGAACTCGCGCTGCGCGGTTTCCATACCGGCCTTTGGACCGAGAACGGCGTACAACGGATCGCCACCGAGGTGGGGAAGTATGGAACGCGTCTTTGTAAACTAGACGTTGCCTGGGTAGGACCCGGCTACAAGTTTGCCCTGGATGCCTGCCGCTCGGCCTATGAAGGGATCGAAAACAACAGCAACGCGAGGGGGTTCGTTTGGAGCGTGATGGGCTGGGCCGGAACCCAACGCTACAGCACCGTTTGGTCCGGGGACCAAAGCGGGAACTGGGAGTATATTCGCTTCCATATCCCGACTTTTATAGGGGCAGGCCTTTCGGCCATGAATGCAGCCTCAAGTGATATTGATGGGATCTTCCGGGGGAGCGATTCGACCTACGTTCGGGACCTGCAATGGAAGTGCTTCCTGCCCGTACTCATGGCTATGAGTGGGTGGGCCCCAAAAGACAAGCAGCCCTGGACCTGGGGAGAGCCCTTTACTTCCATCAACCGGAAATACCTACGCCTCAAGATGAGGCTGACGCCATATATGTATACTTATTGCGCCGAGGCGCATTCGACCGGCGTCCCGGCGACCCGCGCCCTGGTCCTCGAATACCCGCAGGACTCCGTGACGTGGGGAACTGCCACGCAATACGAGTTCATGAATGGGGAATCCTTCCTGGTGGCGCCGGTCTTCCGCCGTGGGGGTGAACGAGATAGTATATATCTACCGGCCGGTTCCTGGTACGATTACTGGAGCGGAGAACGCCTTGACGGCTCCCGGTGGCTTCGCCATTATCCGGCGCCTCTTGAAAAACTGCCCCTCTTTGTGCGGGTCGGGGCCATCATCCCCATGTATCCTGCCATGGATTATGACGGCGAGCGGCCCGCCGACACCCTGACCCTGGATATTTATACAGGCGCTCCGGGGCATTTCACTTTATATGAAGACGACGGAATCACGAGGGCGCACCGGCAGGGCGCCTATGCCCTGACAGCCCTGGAGCAGCGGGCTACCGGGGACCGCCTTCGGGTGACGGTAAGGGCGGCTACCGGCAATTATCATGGGAAGTATTTGCGTCGGGCATATTTGCTCGAGATACATGGAATTCAATCGGCTACGGGTGTGCGCCTCAACGGGCACTCCGTTTCGGGCTATTCGGTTTCGGATGGAGTGCTGCATATAAAAACGGACTATCTTTCAACGGCTAAAGATCAAGTATGGGAGATAGGTTTGTAATAGGACTTTTGTTATGCGCGCTGAATGCTTCGGCCCAGGAGCGCTATGCGATTATTCCAGAACCGCAGACGCTGGAGCCGGCCTCAGGTCAATTTATCATTTCTCCCGAGACGCGCCTGGTAGCTACCGACGCTACTCTGGTCGCTGCATTGTGGCCTCTGCACCTCAAAGTGTCACGCCACGCCCGAAAGAGCCATTCGGTGATTTATGTGACGAAGGATGCGTCTATCGTTTCAGCGGAGGGGTACGTGCTCGATATAAAACCTGAACGCGTGGAAATCCGTGCACGCACGGCTGCCGGGGTATTCTATGCGGAGCAAAGTTTCCTGCAACTCCTGGATTCGGGTTCCGCGGTCCCCTGCGTACATATCGTGGATGCTCCCCGCTTCGCTTACCGGGGAGTTATGCTGGACGTGGCCAGGCACTACATGCCCCCGGCCTTCCTGTACAAACTCGTGGACCTGTTGTCCATGCAAAAAATGAACCGCCTTCACCTTCACCTGACCGATAGCCAGGGCTGGCGTTTTCAAAGCATTTCGTATCCCAGGCTAACGGAAATCGGAGCTTACCGGAAGGGGGACCCCCTGCATACCACATACGATTACGGCTCCAGGCCGGAGGATACCCTTTACGGAGGGTTTTATACCCAGGATCAACTCAGGGACCTGGTTAGCTATGCTGCTGCCAGGTTCGTCACCATTATCCCCGAAATCGAAATGCCGGCTCATTCCATGTCGGCCCTGGCTAGCTATCCGGGACTGGCCTGCCTGGACAGCGCGGGGAAGCCCTATCCTTTTCCCTCGGATATCCAAAATGAATATTGTACCAGGGATTCGGTCTTTATTTTTCTCGACACCCTGCTCTCCGAGGTCATGCGCGTATTCCCCGGAACGTATATCCATATCGGCGGGGACGAAGCCTCGAAAGCGGATTGGAAGGTATGTCCCATCGACCGGGCCCGCATCTCGGAAGAAAAATTGTCAGGAGTGGACGGACTCCAAAGCTATTTCATCCGTCGCATCGAACACTTTGTCAACAGCCAGGGTCGACAAATTATTGGATGGGACGAAATCCTGGAAGGGGGGCTCGCACCTAACGCGGCAGTGATGAGCTGGAGAGGGGAAGAAGGGGGCATTGCCGCCGCGCGCCAGCACCACAAAGTAGTGATGACTCCCGGAGATTACTGTTACCTCGACCACTATCAATCCGATGCACCCGGAGAGCCCGTTGCTTTCGGAGGTCTGACCACTTTGTCAAAAGCTTACAGCTACAACCCCGTGCCTTCGGTCCTGACCCCGGAGGAAGCAAAGTACATCGAAGGGGTGCAAGGCAACCTTTGGACGGAATACGTCCCTACCACCGCAAAGGCGGAATACATGATCTTTCCCCGCGCTACGGCCCTGGCCGAGGTGGGTTGGACCGAGCCGGCCAGGAAGGATTTCCCCGACTTCACGCGCAGGTTAAGCGTCTATCTTCGTCGGCTGGATGGCCTGAACGTGAACTATTCCAGGCACGTCTTCGAACTGAAAGCCCACACAGGGCAGGATGCCTCGGGAGGGATCACCGTGAGCCTGGGGGGCGCTTTCGGAAACCCCATTCACTATACCCTGGATGGCACCACGCCTACACTTGCATCCCCTGTGTATGACGGCCCCATTCCGATTATGCGCGATGCCCGGCTGACTGCGGCGGTAATATCCGGAGGGGTGGTGTTGGACCGGATCAGCAAACAATTCATATTGCATAAGGCTGTGGGGAAGGCGGCGACGCTTTCGGTTCCACCCGACGCTGCGTATAACCGGGGAGGGAACAATGCATGGTTGAACGGAGTCCAGGGGAGCGACGAACAATTCGCCGACGATGAGTGGCTGGGATGGAACGGTGTGGATTTTTCGGGGACGATTGATTTCGGCAGACCGGAAACTTTACATAGCTTGCGCATCAGGTTCTTCCACCAGCCCTCGAGTTGGATTTGGGCGCCTTCCAGGGTAACCATTCAGACTTCCGATGACGGGATCCACTTTTATACTGTTGGAGAAACTGAAGTATCCACCGCCGGAGATTCCTTAACCAGGACGGTTTTTATCAACCTGAATTCCGGCACCTCACGCTATCTGAAAATCGCCGCCAAAAACAAAGGCTCCATTCCACCCGGGTATCCGGGGGAGGGGGAAAAGGCGTGGTTATTCGTGGATGAAGCGGTCGTGGAGTAAGAGACGTGAATCTAACTAAGCGTGTTTTTTCTAGTAGTTGTTAGCAACGGCCCTCTTCTGGGGGCTGTTGCGTTTATATGCCCTCGCGGAAGCGGACCCATAGATGCCCATCGAGAAGCTCGTCATTTTTAAAAACCGATTTTTGGTGGACGGCCTCCAGGCGGAACCCGTTTTTACGTAGTACTGACATGGAGGCCGCATTGTGAGCGAACACCTCTGCGAAAATCCGGACGCAATCGGTGGTCTTGAATATATAGTCCACCATGAGTCTTACGGCCTCCGTGGCATAACCCCTGCCCCAGCATTCCTGGGCGATGTAATAACCGATTTCTATGTTTCGTTTATAAATATCCTGTTGCAGGACCATCCCGATTCCGCCCGCGGCTTCGCCGTCCCCTTCTATACAGAAGTTGCGTTGGGGTTGCTGCCCGCGGGTGTATTGCACCCATTCTTCGGCGTCCTTTTTTGTGTAGGGCCTGGGCATAACGTCCCGGAGGTTGTTCCAGATGTGCACGTTATTGCAGATTTGGACCAGCCGGGGGATATCCTTCCACTGCCAGGGCCTCAATTGGACTTGCGGGATCATATCTTCCTCTGCAAATAGGCGCTGTAATCGGGGATAATGGTTTCGTATGGCTGGCTCATGAGGGGAGAGGTCATCAGGAAATCGGCGCTGGCCCTGTCCGTTGCCATCGGGATGTTCCATGCGGTGCCCAGCCGGAGGAGAGCTTTGACGTCGCTGTCGTGGGGTTGCGTTTCCATGGGGTCCCAAAAGAAAATGAGGAGGTTGACTTCGCCTTCAGCGATCATGGAGCCGATTTGCTGGTCACCACCAAGGGGACCACTGAGCATCTTTCGGATGGGTCTGTCAAGGGCATCCTCCAGGAGGCGACCCGTTGTTCCCGTGGCATACAGCTCATGCCTGGAAAGGGCGGCCTTGTTGAATACGGCCCATTCGATCAAGTCCTTTTTCTTGTTGTCGTGGGCCACCAGGGCGATTTGCTTGCGGCTATCCAGGAGGCGTGTTTGGTTCATTTCGACGAATTCTTGGAACGTAAGATAGGGAAAAAAGCCGCCCTCCGCCAATACCAGGCCAGGGCGATGTAGGCCAACCAGGTCAGGGGAAACCAAGCGTAAAATATGGTCACATATACTATAGACATTACGCCTTGCGGCGTATGCGGGTCTTGTGCAAAAGTGTGGATGAACAGGGCGGGACCTTTGCCGAAGCTCATGGTTGCCATGTCAACCCCGAAGTGCAGGGCAAAGGGCAGGTAGGCTGCCTTAGTCCATGCAAAACCTAAGGCAAACGCCAGCCCGAGGCCTCCTAAAATGACAAAGTCGATCAACATGGGCCAGGGTTGCCCAAGGACACCCCAGGAAAACCAATGGTATATTCCGAATGCCACGGAAGCAAACCCCACCGCCCGGGGAATTCCAATTTTATCTATCAGGATGTAGAGGGGCGCTCCAAAAAAAATGAGGTTTTCAAACACCACCGATTTGAACAGAAAAAGGGCCAGACTTCCAAGGTCGTGAAGGGTATATCGGGGGTTCACCTGCCAGGGGTTATGGACCGGGACCGAAAGGATATACTGGAGCAGGCACACCAGGAAAACGGCAAGGATTAGTCCTGACAAAAATTGTAATAAGCGATTCCTGGTGGGGTAAAAACCCAGGACTTCAAGTTTGCGATATCCAAATAACCTTAGGAGAAGCCAGGAAAGGAATAATTCTACAAGGCCGCCGATCATTTTTTAAATTTTTTGGTTGAGCCAAAACTATTACCTTAAAACACTGGAAACTAGCGCCAGATGAAGATGGCGTAAGAATGACGCAATATGACGGTATTAAATAGGGGGCAAATTGCGCGGTTGGTCAAAGAGGGACGTTCCGCCAAGGGGGTTACCCAGCAGGAACTCTCCGAAAAGGCGGGCATCAGCCTTAGATCCGTGCAGCGGATTGAAAACGGCGAGGTACTGCCCAGACCTTATACAATTCGGGTACTGGCCGAGCAGTTGGGTTTTCTCGAGGCCCTGGAGGCGGGCAGGGCTCCGGCTCGCGAAAAGCGGAAATTGAATCAGCCCAGGAAACTGATCATTTCGATTGGGTTAGGTCTGCTGTTGCTGTTGGGGGCCCTGGCCTTTGTGGCCCAATCAGCGAGGTTTCCAGAAACCGATTTTGAACGCTTCCTTTTATGGGGAGGGGT
>CAZJDB010000090.1:0-6571 GCA_964544695.1 uncultured Chitinophagaceae bacterium | reverse complement strand
AGCCCCGCCGAAATGCAAGCCAGGATGACCTCCTGGATGGACTGGATGGGTGGCATCGCCGCCAAGGACCGCCTGGTCAGCAATGGCAACCGCCTCGGAGTCAAAGGTTCCAAATGGGTAGGGCCGGATAAGCTCGTCCATGACGGACCCTATACCGAGGTCAAGGAATTCATCAATGGATACACGATCGTTCGGGCCAATTCCCCGGAGGAAGCCGCAGAAATGGCCAAGGATTGTCCCATTCTCCTGGGGGGTGCCGGAAAAGTGGAAGTAAGGCCCCTGGTGGCACCCGATGTAAATGAATGACCTCATTCCACAGCTGTACCGCCAGGAGTACAGCAAGATGGTATCCCTGATCTGTAGCTACTTTGGCATCGACCAAATCGACGCGGCCGAGGACATCGTCAGTGAGACCTTCTTGTCCGCCGCGGAAACGTGGGGCCTGAAAGGCATCCCCGCCAACCCCGTCGGCTGGTTGTACAAGGTGGCGCGGAACAATGCGTTGAATGGTTTGAAACGCTCCCGCGTTTTCCGGACCAGGGTCCGGGGCGCCCTGTCCGATCGAAGCTCCGGCGATATAAACCCGCCGGAGCTTGACCTTTCCCTCAATCATATTGACGATAGTCAGTTGCAGATGCTCTTCGCCGTCTGCCATCCTTCCATTCCCATCGAAGCCCAGGTCAGCCTGGCATTGCGGGTCCTCTGCGGGTTTAGCATCGACGAGATCGCCCGGGCCCTCCTGACGACCAGGGCCAATATCAACAAGCGCCTTTACCGCGCCAAGGAGCGCCTGCGGGAGGAAAATATTTCTATCGAGTTGCCTTCTGCAGCCGCACTGGGCGCACGCCTCGATGCCGTACTGGTGACTTTGTATTTGCTTTTCAATGAAGGATACTATTCTGCCAGCCCCGACAAGGTGCTGAGAAAAGACCTGTGCCTTGAAGCGATGCGCTTGGTGTATTTGCTCTCCGAATCCCCCCTTTCGCGGCCGGACGTACCGGCGCTGCTGGCGCTCATGTGTTTCCAGGCTTCCCGCCTGGAGGCACGTATGAACGACGCCGGTGATCTCGTGCTATACGAGCAACAGGACAGAGACCGCTGGGATCCCGACTTGATCGAACGGGGCAATACTTACTTCGTTAAATCGTGCGATTCCGGTCTTCTCTCGCGGTATCACCTCGAAGCCGCGATTGCCTGGTGGCATACGCGCTTTTCGGACTCCCCTGAAAAATGGGAAAATATTTTAATGCTGTATAATCGCCTGTTGGTCCTGGAATATTCCCCTATAGCCGCTCTCAACAGGGCTTATGCCTTTGCGCGCGTATATGGGAAGGAAAGGGCTATACCTGAAGCTCTCGGATTGAACCTCGATGGCAATCTTTTTTATCATAGTCTGCTGGGGGAACTGTACGCGGGCATCGATGACGCTTCGGCGTTGGTGCACCTGCGGGCGGCTTTGTCGCTGACGACCCTTCCGGCCGAAAGGGCGATAATATCGGCTAAGATGACGTCGTTTGAAAGGGAAGGTTGAAAGTTCCATTGGTGATCACCAGGCTGTCTCCGGCATTTGTCCCTGTGCCCAGCAAGACCCCCGAAAAGGTGCCACCAACCACATTCGCCACCTTATTGAACAGGTTAATCGTCAGGGTTCCATGCCCGTGGGCCGAGTCACCTATCCAACTCCCGGTACCCGTACCCACGGTCCAATTATCGGTATACGAGATGCTCAAACCCGACTGGAATGTGCTGGTAGCCAAAGGGGCATTCCACTGCATTTGCACGCTGATGTTGTTGTCTACAGGAGCGGCCAGCGTAACCACTTGTGTACGGTTATCATAGGTTACCTGCTGGCTAAATGTTTGGAGCGCCTGGCTGTCGACCGTCAGGGTCATGTAGAAATTGACCAGGGCGCTGTTGTTGTTGGATTTGTAGCAATGCGTATTGAGTATGATAACACATGCTGCAATGGGCAGGGTGAAGAAGGAACGTAATCTCATGTCTGTCTATTCTTGATACAATATACTTAATTTACACGAATGAAATGCATACTGGCGTTCCTTCTTGCAGCCTTTTCCGTAGGGGCGGCCGCGCAAACGCCTCGTATCGTGAATATAGTCAACTTCATCCGCCTCCTGGAACCCAGGGATTCCTCCATTACGGAGGACGTCCTTTACCAAACGGTGGTCCAACAGGTAGCGTTGATGCGCAAATACCATTTGCCCGGAACATTTTTGCTACAGTACGACGCCCTGCTCGACCGGCGTTATCAGGAACTGTTGCGAAGTCTTCCGCGCGACAGTTTCGAAATCGGCGCCTGGTGGGAAATTCCCCAGCCCCTGGTTGAAAATTCGGATTTACACTGGCGGGGCCGCTATCCCTGGGACTGGCGCGCCAACATCGGGTTTTCGACGGGCTATACCCCTCGCGAACGCGAAAAACTCATCGACACCTACATGGCTGGTTTTTACAAAATTTTCGGTTATTATCCTGCTACGGTAGGGTCCTGGTTTATCGATGCCCATAGCCTTGCCTACATGTATACCCACTACCACATCGTGGCCTCCTGTAATTGCAAGGACCAGTACGGTACCGACGGCTACACCTTGTGGGGAGGTTATTGGAACCAGGCCTACTATCCGAGTAAAGTCAATGCCTATATGCCGGCACAGGACAAGGCTTTTGAGATTCCAGTGCCTATCTTTCGCATGCTCGGAAGCGATCCCATCCGCCAATACGATAATGGCCTGGGCAGCTCCCGTCAGGGGGTCATTACCCTGGAGCCCGTGTACCCTTTCGGAGGAGGCGATTCGACCTGGGTCCAATGGTTCTTTCATTCGCTCGTTCGGGATCCTGATTTGGGATTCAATTACACCCAGGCAGGGCAGGAAAATTCCTTTACCTGGGCGGCGATGGCCCGTGGGTTATCCTTACAGTTTCCGTTGATAGCGCGTTTGCGGGATTCGGGTTTGCTGCGCGTGGAGACGCTGGGAGCTTCGGGTCGGTGGTTTTCTTCAAAGTACGCCGTGACACCTGCTACCACCTTTTCGGTTTCCGACGATTTGCCAGGGAGCGACCTTCGGACGCTTTGGTACGACAGCCGCTTTTACAGGATCAATCTTCTCTGGGAACACGGTACTCTCAGGATTCGCGATATCCACCTTTTTGATGAACACCTGGCTTCTCCATACGAAACCACTCCGGTCACTTTGAATGAGTGCCGCTTCCTCACGCTCCCCTTCGTGGATGGCTATGTGTGGAGTAAGCCGGGGGTCCTGGCGGGGATCCGGATTATGTCAAATGGGGTTCCGGTGTTGGGCGGAGAACCAGTGTTTACGCCTGTCAATGATTCGGTCATGAGGGTTCGATGGCCGTTGACATCGGGTTCGGGGACGATGGAGATCGTGCTTTATCCCTCTCATATCGAAATATCGATGGCCGGGAAGTGGTATCTTGAAATGACCGCGGCGCACGGGGCTGTCCTGCCGTTTGTATCCATTCGCGATTCCGCGGTGGTTTGCGAGTTCGATGGGATGCATTACCGCGTTTCGGTCGAAGGGCGGGTGGTCCGGGGTGATATCTTTCGGATAATACCCAAAGGGGATATCATAAAATTGAACTTCAACTCACTGCCTTTGCCAACAAGTATGCGGCAGCAGCGGCAATGATCCCCGTCATAGCGACCTTAATTGTCCCTTTTATCAAGGGCTGGCGCTGCAATCTCCGACAAGCCGGACACAATAATAAGGTGATTGGTATTTAGTACCCCACTCAACCCGGCGGTGAGTGCAAAAGGAACCGTCAGCCCGTCGGACATGCCGATGATAATGTCCCTGACCAAACCGGAATTGCTATTATGCTTTTCTTTGCCCATAGCTTACCTGTTTTTCAACCTTTTATAAAACCATCGTTTCGCCGCTTCCGCCGATCCGATATACAATGCCACAATTAGCGCCATCCACCCGTAGAACGACAGCGGCATCGGCACAAAGCCCAGCAGCCCCGCCATCGGCGTATACGGTAACCCGATGACTACCACGACAATCAGCGCGGTTGCCATGGCCAGGTATTTGCCAGGCGGACTTTTTAGAAAAGGCAGGCGCGTGCGTACCACCAGCACGATCAGCGAAGCCGACACGACCGACTCGATAAACCATCCCGTTTGAAAAACCTTTTCCCCAGCTTTCATAAAATACA
This sequence comes from uncultured Chitinophagaceae bacterium, assembly GCA_964544695.1. Lineage (GTDB taxonomy): Bacteria > Bacteroidota > Bacteroidia > Chitinophagales > Chitinophagaceae > Dinghuibacter. The sequence goes on along the minus strand of CAZJDB010000090.1, from coordinate 2,377 downwards.
GCAACACCCCAAAAGTCAGGTAATCAAAGACCGAGCTGAGCAATCCGAAGATCAGCATAAAGCGCTGTATGAATTTGATATCCCACCGCCGGGGCGCTTCAATCGCAACCGCATCTACCCGGTCCGTCGCAATCGTCATTTCGGGAAAATCCGTCAGCAGGTTCGTCAATAAAATTTGCTTGGGCAGCAAAGGAAGGAAAGGCAGAAAAAGGGAAGCTCCCGCCATACTGAACATATTGCCGAAATTGGCGCTGGTCGCCATAAAAATATACTTCATCGTATTGGTAAAGGTTTTGCGCCCGATCAGGATCCCATCTGCCAGCACCCCCAAATCCTGCTCCAGCAGCACGATATCCGCCGCTTCCTTTGCCACATCGACTGCGGAATCCACAGAAATACCCACGTCCGCGGTATGCAGCGCCGGTGCATCATTGATCCCATCCCCCATAAAGCCCACCACGTTGCCCGCTTTTTTCAGGAACAGGACAATGCGTTCTTTCTGGTTCGGTTCCACCTCCGCGAAAATATGCGCCCCCACCGCCTGGTTTCGGAAAGCATCGTCGCTCATCTGGCGAATCTGTGGGCCGGTAATGATGACCGGATCGGCTATGCCTATCTGACGCGCAATGCTATCGGCCACCAGGGCATTGTCGCCCGTGATCACCTTGAATTGTACCCCCAGTTGCCGCAGGTTGATGAGCGTCTGGCCCACATCCTTTTTTGGGGGATCAAACAGCGTAATAAAACCGAGAAAGACCATATCCTTCTCGTCTTCCTTTGTAAAGTCCTGCGCCGCGGAAGTCTTTTTATAACCGACCCCCAATACCCGGTAACCCGCTGCGCTTAGTGCCCGGTACTGGTCCATAATGATTTCCCGGCGGTCATCCAGGGGCAATACTTCCCCCTTCTCCTTCTCGGCCGTCGTGCATATATTAAGCATTACGGTCAGGGCTCCTTTGGTGATGGCAAAATTATCGACACCATTTTTCACTTGTACCGTCAACCGCTTCCGGATAAAATCATAGGGGATTTCGCACTGCACGGTATACGCGGGGACCGAAGGCTTATAAACGGCACAGATCGCGTCGTCGATGGGATTATGGAACCCTTGTTGCAGGGCGGCATTCAACCCGGCATACTGCAATACTTTTTCCGAATGCCGCCCCGTGATATCCAGGGCATCTTTAATCGTCACTTTCCCCTCTGTAATCGTCCCTGTCTTATCCGAACAAAGGATATTCATGCTGCCGAAATTCTCGATGGATGAAAGGCGTTTCACGATGACCTTCTTTTTCGCCATTGCCCTCGCCCCTGCCGCCAGGTTCACCGTAATGATGGCCGGCAGCAATTGAGGGGTCAACCCGACCGCCAGTGCAAGTGAAAACAGGAACGAATCCAATACCGGCTTGTGAAGCAGCACATTGGTCGCAAAAATAACCAGCACAAGCAATAGCGTGATCTCCATCAGCATATACCCGAAGCGCCGGATGCCCTTTTCAAAATCCGTCTCCGGCGATCGCATCCGCAACCGGTCCGATATTTTCCCGAACTCCGTATTCCTACCCGTCCGAACCACGAGGGCCTTTGCCTTCCCGCTGATGACGTGCGAGCCCATGAACAACGTATTGGTGCGACCGGACAGCGGCGTGTCGGCCGCAACGATCCCCACGTTCTTTTCCACCGGGAACGTCTCTCCCGTAAAAGCCGCCTCATCGATAAACAATTCCCGGCTCTCCAGTAACAAGCTATCGCCCGGGATTACGTCCCCCGCCGACAGCACTACCACGTCGCCGGGCACAACCGTCTCCATCGGGCATTCCTTTTCCTGACCACTCCGCACCAGCCGGCAGCGGATTTGCACCATCTTCAACAATTCCTCCACGGCATGCGCCGCCCCCTTTTCCTGCCAGAAACCCAAAAAGCTACTTATTAAAATGATGATCAGGATAATGACCGCATCCGTCAGATCCCCCAGCCCCATCGACAGCAACGCCGAGGCAATTAACAATAAGGTAATAGGGCTTTTAAACTGGGACAGGAATAACAGGATACCCGAGGAATGCGAGGTCCCCTTCAAGGAATTGGGCCCATAAGTTTTTAGTCTGTCCGCTGCCGTCGCCGCCGACAGGCCATTGTCCGAACACGACAGCATTTGCAGCGCTACTTTGCTATCCAGGTTCCAAAAATTGTCCAGGGAAGGGGGCATACCTAAATGTAGTCATTCGCGCTCATGAGTGCACCCCTAAAATCAGGGTGGGCCATCCCTATCACTTTTAATGGATACCTTTATGGAAATTCCTATCATCAAAAACACCTCTCGACCGGCGCTCCTGCTCACCATCAATGGGGGATCATCCAGCATTCGCTTTTCGGTCTA
>CAZJDB010000089.1:0-3602 GCA_964544695.1 uncultured Chitinophagaceae bacterium | reverse complement strand
GCATATCGCGGCCCTGAAGGCGGCGGGAACGTATGATGCTTATCTGCATACCGAAACGATGCGGGTGGTAACACCCTATCTCGTGCTGGCCTGTTTTGGGATCGTCTGGGCCATTTGCATGATGCTGACGAAGTTCCCCCGGGTGCGTGACGAGGTGGTTTCGGGGGCTCGCGGGCGCTGGCAGGACCTGGGGAACTATCCGCATTTCATCGGCGCGGTGGTCGCCCAGTTCTTTTATGTGGGCGCGCAGGTGTGTACCTGGAGTTTCTTCATCCAATATGCCCAAAGTTATACGGGGGTGCCCGAAAAAACGGCGGGTTATTACCTGACGGGGACGCTGGGGGCCTTTTTATTGGGGCGCTTTTCGGCCACCTGGTTTATGAGCAGGCTTTCCCCCCAACGCCTTTTGGGGCTCTATGCGGTGATCAATATCTTTTTGGTGGGCATTGCCATCATTTACCCGGGGTTGGTTGGCATGTGGGCCCTTTTATTGACAAGTTTTTTCATGTCTTTGATGTTCCCGACTATTTTCGCACTGGGGCTTCGGGATTTGGGGCCCAATACTAAGGTGGGGGGTGGGATATTGGTTATGTCCATAATCGGGGGGGCTGCGTTGCCTGCGCTGATGGGGTTGATTGCGGTGCATCATTTGGCGTTGGCGGAGATCTTGCCGATGATGGCTTATGTAGTGATTGTTTGGTATGCGTTTCGCGGGGCGAATTTGAAACCTGTGCAGGCATAGAGACCGGGAAATTTTATTTATGAAAAGATATTGTTTTGCTTTAGATCTGAAAGATGATCCGGCTAAAATCCGGGAGTACGAACACATGCACGAGCCGGGGTATGTCTGGCCGGAGGTTCTAGACAGTTTGCGGTCTTCCGGGATTCGGGATATGGTGATTTACCGGACGGGGAATCGGTTGATGATGGTTCTGGAGACCTCTGACGACTTTAGTCTGGACGTTAAAAATGCTGCGGACCGGGACAATCCGGCGGTGCAGCAATGGGAGGACCTGATGTGGGCCTTTCAGCAACCCCTGCCGTGGGCGGAACCCGGGCAGAAGTGGGTGCTCATGGAATCCGTATTTGACCTAAGCCAAGCCTGAACATGCTGCGTCTGGATGCCCATCAACACTTTTGGAATTACGATCCCGTACGGGACACGTGGATGACTCCCGATATGGGGGCGATCAAGCGGGATTTTGGACCTAACGATTTATATACCCTCCTGGAAGAACAGGCCATGGATGGAAGTATCGCGGTACAGGCCTCTTCTACGGTTGAAGAAACCGCTTTTCTGCTGGATTGTGCTCGCTCGCATCCTTTTATACGGGGTGTGGTGGGGTGGGTGGACTTGTTGAGCGACGATCTCCAGGACCAACTGTCCCATTATACGGGCTTCCCATTTTTGAAAGGCTTCCGGCATGTCCTGCAATGGGAGAAGCAAAGGGACTTCATGTTGACCCCTTCCTTCCAGAGGGGGATCGGGATGTTGAACCGGTACGGGTTCACGTATGATATCCTCGTATTTCCGGATCAACTTGGTTTTGCACGTACGTTGGCAGAGGCCTTTCCGGATCAGCCCTTTGTACTCGATCATTTGGGGAAGCCGGCGATTGCGCAGGGCGTTTTGGAGCCGTGGGCTTCCGACATACGTGCCCTGGCGGCGTGTCCGAATGTTTGGTGTAAGGTCTCGGGCATGGTCACGGAAGCTTCCTGGACGTCCTGGAAGGCTTCTGATTTTCGTCCTTACCTGGATACGGTGGTGGCGGCCTTTGGTACGAAGCGCCTGATGTTCGGCTCGGACTGGCCCGTATGCCTGGTTGCAGGTACCTACCAGGATACCACGCGGGTAGTCAACGACTATTTTTCGGGCTTTTCCCAAGAGGAGCGCCACGGGATCTTCGGGGGCAACGCAGCGACCTTTTATCATATTACTCAATAGGAATCCATATGGACTTACAATTGCAGGATCGGGTCATCATCGTTACCGGGGGCGCCAAAGGAATAGGGGAAGGGATCACGCGGGTCCTGGCGGCTGAAGGGGCGATCCCGGTGATTGTTGGACGTAGTGAGGCGGATAATTTCGCGCTGGCTACTTCGCTCGGCGGATTGTTTACTGTTACAGCCGAATTGACGGATCCATCCGCGTGCGCCTTCGCGGTACAGGCTGTGCTCGACCGGTTTGGCCGCATCGATGGCGTCGTCAACAACGCGGGCGTCAATGACGGCGTTGGACTCGAAAAAGGAAGCTACGAGGGCTTCATGGCCTCGCTACATAAAAATCTGGTCCATTATTACCTGATCGCGCATCATGCACTGCCGGCTTTGATCCGCTCGCGGGGCTCGATCGTCAACATCAGTTCCAAAACGGCGGAAACGGGGCAGGGGAACACCTCTGCGTATGCCGCGGCGAACGGGGGCAGAAATGCCCTGACGCGCGAATGGGCCGTGGAGCTGCTGAAATACGGGATTCGCGTCAACGCGATCATTGTAGCGGAATGTTGGACGCCGCTGTATGAAAGCTGGCTTTCGACGCTTGCCGATCCGGAGGCATCGCTGGCCAATATCACCTCGCGGATACCACTGGGGCACCGCATGACTACCGCAGCTGAGATTGCGAGCATGACCGCTTTTCTCTTATCCGAAAAATCCAGCCATACAACAGGGCAGCTCATCCACGTGGACGGAGGTTACGTACACTTGGACAGGGCCTTGGCCAATGCTTAACCCATGCGTTCCTTAGTTTGCACCACCCCCGGAACCCTGATTTACAGGGACATCCCCGAACCCCTTCCCGCGGCCGGGCGCAGTATTTTGCGCATCAGGCGAATCGGGGTTTGCGGGACGGACCTGCACGCCTTCCAGGGTACCCAACCTTATTTCACGTATCCGCGCATCTTAGGGCATGAATTGGCGGGGGAGGTCGGCGGGGAAGCCTATTCGGTATTGCCTTATATTTCCTGCGGGACCTGTATTGCCTGCCTGCGCGGGAAACCTAACTGCTGTGCCACCCTTCAGGTTTGCGGGGTCCATACCGATGGGGGAATGGCGGAATACCTGTCGGTGCCCACCACTAATCTGGTGCCTTCGGGTGGCCTTTCGCTGGATGCCCTTTGTATGGTGGAACCCTTGGCCATAGGGGCGCATGGGGTGGCCCGTGCGGGCGTATCCGAAGGGGAATGGGTGGTTGTGATGGGAGCGGGGCCCATAGGGCTTAGCGCGGTGACGTTTGCTTTGGATGCGGGGGCGCGCGTGATCGTTTTGGATACGAATGAGTGGCGGCTATCGTTTTGCCAGGAACGGCTTGCGGTTTCTTGCGTTTTGGCCGGACCGGGTTCCATCAAGGCCATCAAGGACCTGACCGGAGGGAGCCTGGCCTCCGTTGTCATCGACGCCACGGGCAACCTGGCGGCCATCCAGGGCGGCCTGGATTATTTGTCCCAGGGAGGTCGGTATGTTTTATTAGGGCTGCAAAAGGAACCGTTTTCCTTTTCACACCCCGAATTCCACCGGAAGGAGGCGACCCTGATGAGCAGCCGCAACGCTACCCGCGCGGACTTCGACTTCGTGATTTCGTCCATTCTGGCCGGTCGGGTCGA
>CAZJDB010000088.1:0-3934 GCA_964544695.1 uncultured Chitinophagaceae bacterium | reverse complement strand
CCGCCTCGAGAAGGCCCCCTGCATCGTCGGAATGCAGGGGCCTGAGCAGCGAGGTATTGTTTTCCAGGCAAATATTGTCGGTGAACGAAAAATTCATGGACTAAAGATAGGATTCCCCCGGGGCGTCTTTGTAGTCCAGGGCTGTGAATGGAGATAGACCAGACCTCAATTGTTCATTGCCTGAATATTGCGCAGGTAGACCACGACCATCGTCTCGGCGATGATGACCTTTGCGGGCATCGAAGTGTCGAGGGTTTCGCGGTTGCGCCAAATCTCTTTGAGGGTTTCGAAACCCAAATCCTCGGCCCCCAGTTTCTGGTTCATGAACCCGTAAGCCATGTAATGGGCGCTTCGGATGTGCCTGTCGTAAAAAGTCTTGAAGGCGACGGGATCTCCGCTTTGCAGTTGAAGAAGCAATGGTCTTTCGGAGCGCGTCCTTTTGTGGAGGAAGGTGTATAAGGAAGAAAACATGGGTATAGCGTTCGTACAAGGTATAATGAAGAAGGATACAATGGAAAAAATACCGTAATTTCCGATTAGGTTATATAGTATTTGTTCAATAACCGATAATGCTTATATCCAAGAGAACCCTGGTCTTTTGTGTCCTCTCTTTGTATGTAAACGGGTTGCTTGCCCAAACCCCCGAGACGCGCATGGCGCTTCTGGACAGGCGTCACCGCCTGCACCAGCTCGCAGACACGGTCTATTTGAAATCGGTCGATTCGATTGCTTCCCAGCTTCTCTCCAACGACAGCCTGAACAATCTGCTCGCGCCCTATCAGAAGGTCGCCTTCGGGCCGGGCATTCCGGGGAAGTTCAGGATGCATTACTATACGTACCTGGCCCTCCAGGCTTACGACAAAAACCGCTTCGGGAGCGCCATCTACTATTCGGAAAAAAACAACGAAGAGGCGGTGCGCGCGGGCATTTTTGAAAAGGACGCCCTCCCGCACAGCGATATGTTCGCCCTGTCCGTGTATAATGGCGATAAGGATTACGGGCGCGCCATTCAGAAATACGACAGCCTCAGGACCCGTATCGGGGGCCTCGTGGAGCAGGTGCCCAAAATGAGCAAGGAGGAGGGATTCGTGGCCATCGGGATCATGAACGAATTGAGCGAAGCAGCCTCCGGCGCCCGCGATACGGGTTTGGCACGGGAGGCTGTGGAGGTCAGCGGTCGGTTGCTGGCCGCCATCGAAAAATATCCCGACCGGTACCAGGGGTACCTCGTATTGTACCGCTGTCTCGTCCAACTCATCGGATTCCGGGAACAGCATCTGCTCGGTCATTCGGACAGCGCCCTTTTGTGTTTAGAAACCGCCATTGGCGAGGTCCTTTCCCCGGGCTTCATCAAGTCGATCCAGCCCTATACCACCTTCGATTGCTACCAGATGGCCTTCGATTTTTTCATGGACCGCCGGATGTTGGACAGTGCCCGGCGGTACATGGAACTTTCCCAGCACCTGAACGCCGGAATAATGCAGAATTCCAGGCTCAGGGCGACCTTCCTCCTGGAGGGCAGCAGCCGTCTGGAGGCCCTGGAAGGCCACTACCCCGAGGCCTACCGGGACCTGAGGAAAGCCTACGGGATGGAAGACTCGTCCTATTACCAGATCAGCTCGGACAAGGATAACAACCTGTATGCCCTGGCCGAGGTCGAAAACACGCGCACCGAACTGCTCCGCACCGAAGCCCAGGGCAAAGTCATGGAGCGCTTCAACGTGTACCTCTTTTCCGTCCTGGGTCTGCTCGTCCTGCTGATCTTGTCAGGATACCTGATCATCACCAACCGCTCCCGGCAGCGCATGATCAAGCTCCAGTTGAGCCTGGCCCGGAACTTCCACGATGAGATCGGCCCCATGCTGCTGTATGCCAATACGCTTGCGAAAAAGGAATCCGAAGACCACCCCGGCCCTCACCTGGAAGAATTGAAGGGCCACCTCGTCCACGTCATGGAAGCCGTTCGCGGCATCACGCACGACCTGAAATCCAAGGAACTCAGCAACGTCGGGACCTTTATTAAAGAAACCACGGCCCTCCTGGAAAAAATCAAGGAAACCACCGCCACCGACTTCGCCGTCAAGACCCAGGGAGGCTCCGGGCGCGTGCTGAGCCATTTCCAGCACGGCCACCTCAAGAAGATATCCAGCGAGCTCATCAGCAATTCCATCCGGCATTCGGGTTGCACCCGCATCCAGGTCTCGATCATGGTCAACGGGCGTCACCTGGATATCCAGTATTCGGACAACGGGCGGGGCATGGACCCCGATCCCAACGGGACGGGCATCGGCCTGCAGAATGTAAAAGAAAGGGTGGCCCTCCTCAACGGCACCTGGCGCCTTCAAAACAACTACCCCGAAGGGTACCTCATCGATATCAAAATTCCACTACTATGACCGTAGCAGACGCGCCTTATCAGTCTTTACTCGTGATCGACGACCATAACATGGTGGTCAACGGAATCAAATTGCTCATCCGGGACCAGTTCAAGGAATTCTACCACGCAAACGACGGGGCCGCCGGGATCTCATTGGCGTTGAAACACGCTCCCCAGTTGGTGATCGTGGATTACACCCTGCCCGATACCAGCGGCGACGCCGTCGTCCGGGAAGTCCGCTATCACTGCCCCACGGCGCGCATCCTGGGCTACTCCTTCAACATCAACGCCACCTCCATTCTAAAGATGTTCACCGCCGGGATCAACGGATACGTCATCAAGAGCGAAAACGACGAGGAATTCACCAAGGCTGTAGCCTACCTCCTGGAGGGAAAGGACTATTTCTGCAAGGAGGCCCGCAACCACATCATCAACCGCATTTCCCCGGAGGAAGACCATACACGCCTCCTCGTCGCCAATACCGAATTCAGCGCCAAGGAAATCGAGATCATCCGCCTGATCTGCAAACAAAAAACGGCGCGCGAAATTTCGCACGCCGTCTTCTTGTCTGAACGTACTGTCGAGCAGTATCGAAGTAATATTTCCAAGCGCATCGGGGCCCGCAACATGGCAGGCGTCATCAAGTTTGCTTTGCAGTACGGCATCATCGACCTCGAAGACCTTTGACTCCCCCCGGGGGGCCGGGACAGGCCTCGCCTTCGCCTGACAAAGGGCTGTGGCGAGGCCTGTCCCGGCCCCCGCTCGCACGCTACTCCGCGTCTACAACTTCGTAGGCGTTGTTCCCATTGCTATCCTGGATCGGCTGGAAGTATGCCCCATTGTACTGGAGGTATGTTATTCCATCCGCGTTCACTGTCGTTGCACCGTCGGGCAGGTTGTAGACTACTGCACCGGCGGGGGCAGGCACTACCTTGTAGCCGCCACCGGGGGCAGGAACGAAGAACGTGCCTCCGTAATACCAATACGTCACATCATCCACATCCGTTGTGATCGTGCCTGATGGCAGACTGGGCACGATGGCGCCAATGGGCGGGGCGACGGCATTGTATCCCCCGTTTGCCTGGGCGTAGCAAACTCCGTCATACCAATAATAGTTGGCATTGTCCCAGGCGATCATCGCAGCGCCGACGTACATCGTGGCCACGAAGAAGCCAACGGGGTGCCAGCGGGGTCCCCATACGTATGGCGTGAAGGGATGAGCGTAATAGCGGTGATACGTATAAAAACGGCGACCGTTCCAGACATGGGCGGGTCGGGTATAAACCGGAGTTCCGGGCCTTGCGCCGGGGGGGCGGTGGCTGATGGGTGGCCTGGGCGCGCCGCCAGGAGCGGGACGCGGCGGTGTGGGCCGGGGTGGCGTCGGGCGAGGGGGCGTGGGTCTCGGCGGCGTTGGACGCGGCGGTGTCGGGCGTGGCGGAGTCGGACGCGGCGGCGTTGGACGTGGGGTCGTTGGACGAGGCGTCTGCGGACGTGGCGTTGTTGGACGTGGTGTCGACGGACGCGGGGTCGTCGGATGGGGCGTCTGCGGTCTCGACG
>CAZJDB010000087.1:0-11654 GCA_964544695.1 uncultured Chitinophagaceae bacterium | reverse complement strand
TCGCTCACCCGGAAGGGCAGGTGCACCATTTCCTCGCTCCCCGTCTCGTGCGTCAACGCATGGGTGGTCCATATGGGCGCCAGTTTGTCCTCCACCCTTCCGATCTGGTCACTCAGCACAGAAGCCACCTGACTTCCGCGGGCCATCTTTGTAATCCGGTTGGCCACGGGCAGCACCAACAAAAGCGTGGCCAGCAAAGCCGACCAAAGTATCCCATTGAAAAACCCCGGGACCAGCCCCAGCACATGGTTGGCAGCGCTGGTTTGCACATCCGCCGGCACGAGGTCGGTGAAGCGGTTGAGCACCAGCGAAATAACCAACCCCGCCACTGCAAGTGTCGATAGAAAGGCCAGGGGCAAGCCCCAACTCCCCCCTTCTCCCAGGTATTCCTGGATGAGGTGGGCTGTATAAGGATAAAGGGAGAAAGCGGCCACAACGCTCAACAACAACGCCAGCAGGCCGAAGGCCCCGTTGATGAACCCCCGGTTATACCCTGCCACCAGGGACACGAACAGGATAAGGGCAAAGAGCAGGTCTATATAATTCATAGGTTGACAAATTCAAAGTCCATTCCAAAATTATTAACGCTTCAAAGGCGCGTTTATTATCTTTATAAGGCTATGGACGGCCTGCAAAGGACCATACACCTCACGGAAGATGGCTCTCATACCATCGCTCTCTCCGACAAGCGGTTGACTTATCACAGCATCCACGGGGCCATCGGGGAGAGCAGGTACGTCTTTATCGAGACAGGCCTCCAACCGGTCCTAAAGAAGTCGGGGGGGCTTCCCATCAATATCCTTGAAATGGGTTTCGGCACGGGTCTCAATGCCCTCCTTACTTTAAAGGAAGCCATCCGGAAGGAGATCCCGGTTTACTACGAAGGCATCGAGCTTCATCCCCTCGTCCCTTCTGAAACTGCCGGCCTGAACTACACCCACCAGCTCGGGGACATCTCTACGGACGCGGAATTCTACCTGCTGCACGCGGCACGCTGGAATGAACACGTACCCTTACACCCCTTTTTTACGCTGCACAAGCGGCAGGTGTCCATGACGGAAGCAGAGTATGAACAGCGCTTTCACCTGATCTACTATGATGCCTTCGCGCCGAAGGACCAGCCTGAGTTGTGGACCCGTGACATCTTCGAAAAGCTCCACCGGAACTTGTACCCCGGCGGCATCCTGGTCACTTTCTGCAGCAAGGGCGCCGTTAGACGGGCCATGCTGGCCGCAGGCTTCCGGGTTGAAAAACTTCCCGGCCCTCCCGGCAAACGCGAAATCCTCCGCGCTACCCGCCCAGCAACCGCCTGAACCGTCCCACGTCCGCACCCCCCGTGATGGGCGAACCATGCACCAGGTGCTCGACGAGTTCATGCGCAAAATAAGGCGCCAGTGACGATCCCTTCGTCCCCAGGCCACCCAGAATACCAATCGAAGGAAAACGAGGATGCAACCCTACAAAGGGCTTTTGCTCCACCGTCGTCGGTCGTACGGCCGCCACGTGATCCACGACCTTAAAAGGCACGCGGAGCCAATCGGTCAGTGCCCGCACGCTACGCTCCCGGAAGGCCACCGTAGGCAAGGCGTCGGTAAAGTTCCATTCATACGAGGACCCTCCCCAAAACAACCCGCCGGGCAACGGAACCAAACTCAAACCTGATTTAAACACCAAGCCATGGGCCAACTCCGGAATCTCCAATATCAGCGCTTCCCCTTTGCTTGGCGAAAAAGGAAGAATATCGAACCATTTACACGAAACGCCGCAAAAGATCACATACGTTGCCGATACATCACGGTAACGCACACCCGCGGGCAGCAACACAAGGTCCCGTTCCTCGAAAAATTCATTCCGCACCGGCAGTGGAGCCGCTAAAAACGCCCGCAGGTCCGCAATATAACATGGCCGGATAACCCCACTCCCAAAAGGAATATTAAAAAACCCGGACCAGTCTTCTCCGGAGGCCGACAAGTAAGGCGACTTCCGCTCTAAAAATTCCAGGCGCGCCGAGGGCGAAGGAAAAAAGTGAACCGTGGACGTTTCGCGGATCAGCGGCCCGTAAGCCGAAAGGGCAAACGGCAAAAGCCTCGAAGCCATCCATGTCTCCACATAACGCTTCCCCGTCACGGGGTTGATGAGACCCGCGGCGACCCGCGAAGCGGATGAGGGCTGCGCGTCGTCGATGACCAGCACCGACAGTCCCGCGCGCAAAGCATACGTGGCCAGGAAGCTCCCGCCAACGCCCCTCCCTACAATGAGCAAATCTACGTTCAAAGGTTCCGCGGATTTTTCCATCCCTTGGCGAGGCGCTCGATGGTACCCTCCACCCGGGAGAGGCGGGTTTCCTCGCGTTTGGCGCTGACGATCCACTCCAGGTATTCCCGCTTATTGGTGAAAGAAAGCGAATCAAAAAATGCCCGCGCCCCCTTGTTCCCCCGCAACGCCTTGTCCAAATCCGGCGGCAGCCGCACCTCGCGTGTAACCGGGTCGGCAAAAGCATCCGCCGGACGGCTCGCGCGCACCGAAGACCCGGCGCCGTTCGCGCGCACTGAAGACCCGGCGCCGTTCGCGCGCACCGAAGCGTCGCGGGGCTTCTCACCCGCCTCCTTGAGGCGCATGGAAAACGCCGACCATGTATCATCGAAGGAAATGAGGACGAGGTGCTGCAAATTTTTATACGCGAGCAACGGATCCCATCCCTTATCGCGTGTAAGGTCCGTCTGTATACCCGAGGACCCCTTAGGATAGTATATCCAAACCATCACCCCCGGGGTAAGGCGCCCAATCACGGAAGTCGCCTCGGCGTGGAGTTGCGCGCTATCCCGCACGAACCAATGAATCTGGTCGAATGTTTTCAGCCTGGGCGAAGCCTCAACGTCAGACGGGGCGCCCACCGAATCCAGGAACCCAACAGGAGCGTGCAGGGTCAACAGGCGCATCCCTTCCTTGATGCGCAGCTTTTGTGCTAAAGTCTGAGCCATACTAGTGTGTTGGCGCCAAAGCGCCCTAAAACAAATGTAGCGCTTTGGCGCCAACACCGCTAATGATTGCCCTTCGGCGACCTTCGCCGGCCGCCACTGGCGGCCGTCTCGGTCCGCCGCTATGCGGCCGCCTCCGGCGCGTCCGATACAGCAATTTCCCATTCCTCCGCCCAACCCCCCAAATTGCCCCTCTAAACATTTTTTTTGGTGGGTTGGCTCTTAATTTCCATAATTTTGGCGATTAGTTGGGTGCAAGTCATCACCAGGCATGTAGCTTGGTATGGACCCCCTATTTACCACGGCTAGTATGAAAGCAATAACCATTCGTCTAAGGGGGTTCCTATTCTTATGCGGCTTCCTCCCCGCTGCAATGCAAAGCTTCGCCCAAACCGACACCGCACAATACACCCTGGACCAATGTCTCCATTATGCCCTGCAGCATGAGCCCACGCTCAACGAGGCCATCATCGGACAGTCGGTTCAAAGGGCCAGTAATGCGATAGCCCTGGCAGGCTGGTTACCCCAGGCCAATGCTTCGGGCAACCTGACGCACTACCTGCAATTGCCCACCCAGTTCGTAGGCAATCCTCCGGTCAAACAGCGAACGGGAGTGGTCAATACCTTTATTCCAAACCTTTCGGTGACGCAGGCGATTTTCAGCCCGAGCCTCCTATACGCCGCGCATGCGTCGCCTTTGCTGAATAAAGCAGCCGCACAAATCACGGACAGCTCTCAGATCAACGTGGTGGCGACGGTTTCCAAGAGCTTTTACGCCCTGTTGCTCACCCTGGAGCAGATCAACGTGCTCCGGGAGGATACGGCGAGGCTGAATAAGAACCTGAGCGATACCTACCACCAATACAAGAGCGGTATCGTCGACGAATCGGATTATGACGAGGCCAGCATCGAGCTCAACAATTCGGTGGCCGAGTTACGGCAGGCGGAGTTGACGGTAACGCCCAACTACGCCACCCTGAAACAATCAATGGGCTATCCCCCCGATTCGAATTTCAACGTCAGTTTCGATACGTCCCAAATGATGAGGGACGTGGCTTTCGATACGACCAGGCCTTTGCAATACGATAAGCGAATCGAATGGCAACAGCTGAAAACCGCCAAGGATTTGCAGCGCGAGCAAACGCGGTATTACCAGTCTGCTTGGCTGCCCACCCTTTCCTCCTTCTTCGATTATAATTACGAGTTCCAAAGCCAAACCGCGGGCGACCTGTTCAGTAACGCCTATCCCAATTCCTATGTGGGCCTGAGCCTGAGCATCCCGATATTCACGGGCTTCGCGCGGACCCAGAACATCCACAAGTCCCGCCTGGAGGAACACATCCTGGACTTTGAAGAGGTCCGCCTGACCAATGAGATATATTCGGAGTATGCCACCGCCCTGGGCAGCTATAAAAGCAATTTCGTCCAGTTGGACCTCATGCAAAAGAATACGGATTTGGCCCGGCGCACGTATAATATCGTAGCCCTGCAATACAAGCAGGGGGTGGTCCCTTATCTGAATGTCATAACCGCGGAAGAAAACCTGATCACGTCCGAAATAGGCTATTTGAATGCTTTGTTCCAATTGCTTTCCAGCAAAATCGACCTGGAAAAAGCCATGGGATATATCAATACCAAACCTTAAAGTATGAATCGAGTTATAGCGCTCCTTTGCTTCTTCGTTACCGTCGTGTCGTGCAAGCCCAAACAAGCGGCCCCGTCTGCCGTCGTACCCGTCAACGTGGACACGGTGAAAGCCCGGCACGTTACGTACTACGACAGGTATCCTTCCACCACGGTGGCCCTGAGCCAGGTCAACCTGAATGCGCAGGTGACGGGTTACATTACGGGGATCGACTTCGTCGAGGGCACCCACGTGTACAAGGGGCAGAAGTTGTACGAGCTGGACCAAAGGTTGTACCTGGCAGCCGTGGATCAGGCCAAGGCCAACCTCCGTGTGGATTCGGGAATGTTGTTGCAGACCCAGCAGGACGCGGACCGCTATACGTACCTGGCCAAGTACAACGCCATCGCCACCCAGGTGGTAGACCACGCGCTGATTTCCCTGCAAAACGCCAAGGATTCGGTCAAGGCCGCACAGCAACAGTTGAAAACGGCGGAAACGAACCTGACCTACTCCTACATACACGCACCCTTCGACGGGACCATCGGGATCAGCCAGGTCAGGTTGGGGAACCTTATCACCCCCGGCACGACCCTGCTCAATACCATTTCAACGGACAACCCCATGGGCGTGGACTTCCTGGTGAATGAGGCCCAGCTACCCCATTTAGAAGATTTGCAGAGGACCAAGCAGCATGAAATCGATTCCCTGTTCACCATCCTCCTGCCTAACGGGGATGTCTATCCTTATGAAGGGGACATCGCCATCATCGATCGCGCGGTGGATCCCCAGACGGGAGCCATCGATGTCCGCCTGAAATTCCCCAATCCCAAATATGACCTGAGACCGGGCATGAGCACCGTCGTCCGGATCCACAACCAGGACGTAACACCCCAGCTCGTCGTACCCAGTCGCGCCGTGGTCGAGCAGATGGGGGAATACTTCCTGTTCCTCGCCAAAGACACGGTATATAACGGACGCAACGACACGACCAAGGCGAAATCCGACACCGTTGAAACACCCAAACTCCGCGCTTTCCAGGTGAAGGTAAAACTGGGCCAAACCATCGGCGCCAATGTCATCATCAAAGGCGGCATCAAGGAGGGCGATGTGATCGTCGTAGACGGTGTCCAGGCCATCCATGAAGGATCCGAAATAACGACAGCGAACCCCAAACGGTCAAAATGATCGCCAACACATTTATAAAACGCCCGGTGACAGCGATGGTCGTATCCATCGTACTGGTTATTGCAGGCGGTGTATGTATCCTGAACCTACCCATTGACCAGTACCCCGACATCACGCCTCCCATCGTCCAGGTCAACGGCCAGTTCACAGGCGCAGACGCCCAAACGGTGGAACAGACCGTGGCGACACCCATCGAGGAGCAGGTGAACGGGACGCCCGGTATGGAATACATGCAATCCAACAGTACCAACAACGGGCTGATGTCGATGAGCGTCACCTTCAACATCGGGACCAATATCGACATAGCCACCCTGGACGTGCAGAACCGCGTGAGTATCGCAAATCCCTTGTTGCCCGCGGTGGCCAGCCGGCTGGGGATCACTGTTCGGGCCATCAACCCGAGTCAGTTGATGATGGTGGCGGTGTACGCGCCCAAGGGGACGCACGACATTACCTTCCTGGACAACTATACGAATATCTTTATCCAGGACGCCCTGTTGCGCGTACCCGGCGTGGGCAGCATCGCGCGCTTCACCGACGACTTCAGCATGCGCATCTGGATGAACCCCCAGAAGATGGCGTCCTATAACCTCATGCCTTCGGACATCATCGCCGCCCTGAATGCCCAGAACGTTCAGGTGGCCGCGGGTTCCGCAGGGGTGCCCCCCCAGCGCACCTCCCAGGCCTTCGAGATCGGCATCCTGGTGAACGGGCGTCTCAGCACGGTCCCGGAGTTCGAAAATATTATCGTCAAGAATAACCCGGCTACGGGCGAGTTGGTTTACATGAAAGACGTCGCCCGTGTGGAATTAGGAAAATTCACCTTTTCCTCCAATTCCTTTGTCGATGGACATCGCGCGTCTTTCCTGCGCATCTATCAAGCCCCCGGGAGCAACGCCCTCGAAACGGCCAAAGGCATTTATGCCCAACTCGCTGTACTACGGCAATCCTTCCCTGCAGACGTAGAATACTCGGTCCCCTTTGAAGCCGTTACGGTCGTCAAGGTATCCATGTCCGATGTGGTCCGGACCCTCCTGATGACCCTCGGTCTCGTGGCTATCGTGGTGTTCCTGTTCCTCCAAAACCTGAGGTCCACGCTGATCCCCGTCCTGGCCATCCCCGTGTCCATCCTGGGGACCTTCATCTTCTTCATTCCTTTGGGCTTCACGATCAATACCCTGACGATGTTCGGCTTCGTGCTGGCGATCGGCATCGTGGTGGATGACGCGATCATCGTGGTGGAGGCCGTGCAACATTATATCGACAACGAACATTTATCCCCCAAGGAGGCCACGTACCTGGCCATGAAGGACATTTCCGCGCCCGTGGTGGCCATTGCCCTCATCCTGGCGGCGGTGTTCGTGCCCGTGGGCTTCATCCCCGGTATTGTAGGCCGCCTGTACCAGCAATTCGCCATCACCATCGCCATCAGTGTGATCCTCTCTGCGTTCATTGCGCTCTCATTAACCCCTGCATTGTGCACCCTCCTCCTCAAACCCTCCAAGCCCAGCAGCGAGCGCCACGGCCTGGACCGCATGTTCGACCGCTTCAACCACTGGTTCGACAGGGTCACCAATCACTATGGCAACGGGGTCAGCTGGAGCATCAAACGCGCGGGCCTGATCGTGGCGACACTGGTGGGAATTTGCCTTTGCGCCTACTGGTTGTTCAACGTCAAGCCCACGGGCTTCATCCCCTCGGAAGACGACGGGAACCTGTACGTGACCTTTCAATTACCCCCCGCCTCTTCCACGGTGGAGTCGGTAAACGTGATGAACCGCCTCATGAAGGTGGTCACGGAAACCCCGGGCGTCGCGCACTACGCGGCCCTGTCGGGATTGAACGTCGTCAATAACGCCACCAATTCCAATGCGGGCACGATCTACGTGCAACTCGATCCCTGGGAGGACCGGAACACGTCCGACAAACAGGTCCCGGGCATCATGACCGTCATGCAGCATCGCATCACGGACGCGGGCATCAAGAACGCCAATGTGGAAGTGATCCAGCCCAGCCCCATCCCGGGGATCGGCGAAACGGTGGGCTTCTCGGTTCAATTGGAACAGCGCAGTACCAACGACGACCTGCAAGCCTTCCAAAAGGTAGTGCAGCACTTCATCGACGCCTGCAACAGTTGTCCCGCCATATCCAACGCCTTCAGTTTCTATACCTCGAACACCCCCAGTTTCAACCTCACGGTCGACCGGGAAAAGTGTGAAAAGCTGGGTGTAAATATCGGAGACGTATTCACCACCATCCAGGCTTTCATGGGAAGCCTCTACATCAACGACTTCACGACCTATAACCGGACCTTCCACGTGGTGGTGCAGGCCGATACCGCTTTCCGCCAGCTCATCACGGACATGGACAAATACTATGTGCGCAATTCGGACAGCGCCATGGTCCCCCTGGCCACCCTCGTGACCTACGCGCCCACCGAAACCGCGCCCCTGATTTCGCACTTCAACATCTTCCGCTCCGCGGAGGTGGACGGGGCGCCTGCTCCGGGCTACAGCAGCAACCAGGCCACGGACAGCCTCATTGCCATCGCAGGCAGGATCCTTCCCGAAGGATATAACTACGAATTCTCCGGCCTCAGCTACGAGGAAATCCGCGCAGGTTCAACAACGATCTATATCTTCTTATTCAGCATCACCTTCGTATTCCTTTTCCTGGCTGCGCTCTATGAGAGCTGGTCGGTTCCTTTCTCGATCCTCCTGGCGGTACCCATCGGAGCCTTCGGCGCCATCTTCACCCTCTGGCTGGTGCCAAGCCTAACGGATAACGTATACGCGCAAATAGGCCTGATCACCCTCATCGGCCTTGCCGCCAAAAACGCCATCCTGATCGTGGAATTCGCCAAAGTGCGCGTGGACCGGGGAGAAGAACTGATCGCTTCCACCCTGGAGGCCGTCAAGCTCCGGTTACGCCCTATCGTGATGACCTCCATGGCCTTCATCCTGGGGGTACTCCCCCTCGTGCTGGCCACGGGTGCGGGCGCCATCGCGCGGCGCACCATCGGATTCACGGTACTGGGTGGGATGACCGCGGCGACGACGCTCGCGATTTTCATCGTGCCGGTGTTGTACGTCCTGATCACGAAGTGGTCGTACGGTAAACAAAAACTCGCATGGCTCCAGGAAAACCACGAAGCCCTGATGGAAAAAGCAAAGAAAGTCGAAGCCCAGGATATTGACGCCGAGCTGGAATACGAACTCGAAAAGTCGCGCCAGCAGAATCAGCGCCCCGATGCACCCGGCGGCCAACCCGCCTCCTCCGGTCCCGCCACCGGCCAAAACCCGCCCTCCGGCCCGCAAAACCCTGGAAAATGATCGCCAACACGTTCATAAAACGCCCCGTCACGGCCATCGTGATCTCCCTGGTGTTGATCATCTCAGGGGTGATCTCCATGTCCACCCTGGCGGTCGACCAATATCCCGACATCTCGCCTCCTACCGTATCGATCAACGGCTCCTATACGGGCGCGGATGCCCAAACGGTGGAACAGACCGTGGCCATCCCCATCGAAGAGCAGGTGAATGGTACGCCCGGCATGGAGTACATGCAGAGCACCAATACCAATTCGGGGGGTATGAGCATCCGCGTGACCTTCACCATCGGCACCAATGTCCATATCTCGGCGCTCAACGTCCAGAACCGCGTGGGCATCGCGCAGCCCCTCCTCCCCGCGGTGGTGAGCAGCCTGGGGTTGACCGTCCGCGCCAGCAATCCCGACCAGCTCATGCTGGTGGCGATCTTTTCCCCGAACGCAACCCACGATATCACCTTCCTGGACAATTATACCAACGTCTTCATCGAGGACGCCATCCTGCGCGTACCCGGCGTGGGGGATGTGCAGGCGCGTACCGACCAGTTCAGCATGCGCATCTGGATGAACCCCGACAAGATGGCAACCCTGGGACTCACGCCTGTGGATATCCGCACGGCGCTCCAGGCCCAGAACGTATACGTGGCCGCGGGAGCCGCGGGAGCTCCTCCCCAGGCAAACAGCCAGTCGCACGAGATCGGGATCCTCGTGAACGGGATGCTGAACAGGGTTTCGGACTATGAAAAGATGATCGTCAAGAATAATCCTAAAACGGGAGAGCTCGTTTACCTCAAGGATGTGGCCCGCGTGGAGCTGGGAAAGTTCACCTTTGCCAGCAACTCCTTCGTGGACGGGAAGCGCTGTTCCCTCCTGATGATCTACCAGTCGCCGGGAAGCAACGCCCTTACTACGGCGGATAACGTATACGCGACGCTGAACCAGTTGAAGAAATCCTTTCCCACCGACGTAGACTACAATGTCCCCTTCGAGTCCATCACGATCATACGCGTCTCCATGCAAGAAGTCGTGGGGACCCTGATCAAAGCTCTGATCCTGGTGGCCCTCGTGGTCTTCCTGTTCCTCCAAAACTGGAGGAGCACGCTCATACCCATTTGCGCCATCCCGGTATCCATCCTGGCGACCTTTATCGCTTTCATCCCACTTGGCTTCACGATCAATACCCTGACCATGTTCGGCTTCGTGCTGGCCATCGGGATCGTGGTCGACGACGCGATCATCGTGGTGGAGGCGGTGCAACATTATATCGACGAGCAGCACATGTCCGCCAAAGAGGCGACCTACCACGCCATGAAAGAGATTTCGGCGCCCGTGGTGGCCATTGCCCTCATACTTGCCTCGGTGTTCGTGCCCGTGGGCTTTATCCCGGGCATCGTGGGCCGCCTTTACCAACAGTTCGCCATCACCATCGCCATATCGGTCATCATTTCGGCCTTCACGGCCTTGTCCCTGACACCGGCTTTGTGCACACTCCTGCTCAAACCGACCGACCTGACGAAAAAGAAAAACCTCCTCGACCGTTTTTTCCTATGGTTCGACCGGAGGTTCGACAAGTTCACGCTCCGCTATACTAACGGCGTGCGCAGGAGCATCAAGTACTCCAGGTTCGCGGTGATCATCCTGATCTGCATTTGCGTGGCCACGTGGTATCTCTTCAAGATCAAGCCATCGGGCTTCGTTCCCGTAGAAGACGGGGGACGCCTGTTCGTGACCTTCCAATTGGCCGACGCCAGCTCCACCACCGAATCGGTACAGGTAATGCAAAAAATGATGAAGGTGATCGGCTCGACCCCGGGTATCCTTCACTACACCGCCACCTCGGGCTTCAATATATTGAATGGGGGGGCCACTTCAAACGCGGGTTCCTTCTTCATCATGCTGACCCCCTGGGATCAGCGGACGACGCCCCAGACGGCCTTTCCGGGCATCATGAACGTCCTGAAACAACGGATTGCCGCGGCCGGGGTAAAGAACGCCACCGTGGCTGTCATCCAGCCCCCGCCCATCCGCGGGATCGGCATCGCGGCGGGCTTCGCCTTTCAGATCGAGGAAGGGAATTCGACGGACGACGTGTACCAGTTCGAAAAAGTCGTGAATAAATTCGTGGCCGAGGCCAAGAAGATTCCCGCAACCTCGACGGCCCTTTGCTATTTCTCGGCGCATACGCCCAGTTACGACCTGACCGTGGACCGGGACAAGTGCGAAAAACTGGGGGTCAGTACCACGGACGTGTTCACCACGATGCAGGCGTACATGGGCAGCCTTTTCGTCAACAACTTCACCCTCTACAACCGGACTTACCATGTAGTGATCCAGGCCGATACGAATTACCGCGCCCAGATCGAAAACATCAAAAAATTTTACGTGCGCAACAGCGCCGGGCAAATGGTCCCCCTGAGCACGCTGATTTCCTACAAGGAAACCGTCGCCCCTCCCCTCGTGACGCACTTCAACATCTTCCGGTCGGCAGAAGTGGACGGATCCATACCCACTGGTTACAGCAGCGGGCAAAGTCTCG
>CAZJDB010000086.1:0-9977 GCA_964544695.1 uncultured Chitinophagaceae bacterium | reverse complement strand
CCAACGACCAGAGCGACCTGAGCCTGGCATTCATGCAACCCGCCCTGCTGCGCGATTCCATGAGCGGGCATATGGCCGCCAATTTCAATAGCCTGTACGCGGGGATAGATGAATATAATTGGATGCTGGCTTACCATCACCAGCCCTCGAACCTGAATTTTGCCCTTGGAGCCACGTATGTGGATTACGGGACCATTACACAAACGGATGCTTCCGGGAATGTTTTGGGAGACTTCAGGCCCCACGAATACGTAGTGCAGGGTACGGTGGCAGGAAAATACCTCGAACGCTGGTATTACGGCTTTACATTCAAATACATCGGCTCGGATTTGGGGATATACCGCAGTGACGGTATCGCGGCCGATGTGGGATTGAATTATAAAATTGCAGATAAGGGCTGGCAGTTCGGGTTGACGCTACTGAATATGGGGACCCAGTTGCGGACCTATGAGGGGGCGGGTAAGGAAGAACTTCCCTTCGATATGCAGGTGGGTGTATCCAAGCGCCTATTGAAGGCACCCTTTCAATTCTCTCTTACGTACGATCACGTCCATGAATGGAACCTGGGATATTCGGATTCGGCATTCAACGCGGCTACGGGCGTGACGCCCAAGACGGGGTTTACACAGCAACTATTGCAACACCTGATTTTCGCGGTGCAGTTGTATGCGACGAAATACATCGAGGTGACGGTCGGGTATAACGACCTGTTGAGGCAGCAACTGTCGCTGAATAATTCATCCAATGGTTTGACGGGGGTTTCCTTCGGAGTGGGGTTGCTCCTACCTAATTTTTCCTTTCGATATACGCGGGTGGGGTACCAGAGCAATACGGGAAATAACCAGATCGGGATCGATCTGCCGTTAGAGCGATACCTGGGTGGGCGAAAGCGCTAATTCAGTTGCCTCCGGTAAAGCTGTATGGTATTTTCCAATCCGAAGTAAAGGGCGTCGCTGATCAGGGCGTGTCCAATGGACACCTCGTCCAAACCGACGACGTGCCCGGCGAACCAGCGAAGGTTGTGCAGGTCCAGGTCGTGGCCCGCATTCAACCCCAGGCCCAGCTCTTTGGCTTTTCGTCCCGCAAAGGCGTAAGGCGCAACGGCAGAGGCTTTATCCAGAGGATACCCGTGGGCGTAATCGGCGGTGTAGAGCTCGATGCGGTCTGTGCCCGTTCGGGCGGCGCCTTCCACCATAACGAGGTCGGGATCCACGAAAATGGAGGTGCGAATGCCCGCGTCCCTGAAACGGGCAATCATAGCCTCCAGGTAGTCTTTATGGCGGATGGTGTCCCAGCCATGGTCCGAGGTGAGCTGGCTGCCGGCATCGGGTACGAGGGTTACCTGGTCGGGTCGCACCTCGAGGACGAGCTTGACGAATTTCTCCTCGTTGCAATTGCCTTCGATGTTGAATTCGGTCGTCAGTACTTTTTTTAACTCCCTGACGTCATTGTACCGGATATGCCTTTCATCAGGACGGGGGTGGACAGTTATGCCCTGGGCCCCGAAGCGCTCGCAATCCAGGGCGACCTTGATGAGGTCCGGGTTGTTCCCGCCCCGGCTGTTGCGGAGGGTGGCGATCTTATTGATGTTGACGGATAGTCTGGTCATACCGTGAAGGTCCTAATTCGCTATCAGATATCGGCACAGGAGGCCGGCTAAAATCGAAATGCTGAAACTCATCAGGGTGCCGATCAGGACGTACTCGGCTTCGGCCCGGCCTCCGGGGCCTTTGATATCCCCGAAGCGCAGGACGGATTTGGCGGCAATAAGAAAACCGATGCCTTCCAAATGGTTGGTAAGGATAAAGGTCAGGACCAGGACACGCTCGAGCCACCCGATCCACTTTCCGGCCTCGGCCAGGTTGGGCACGGGGGTAGTATCTGCCAGCTCGGGGGCCCGGATTTCGATGACTTCCCGCCATCTGCGCGTCAGGTAGCCTATGACCAGGGCGCAGGGCCAGATGACGAAAATATAGGAAGAGGAAACGATCCAAAAGTTGGGTTGTTGCAGGACGGACCGGCAGGCTTCTTCTACGTCCGCGCGCTGGGGAACCTCGAACCACCACCACAGGGCGCCGAGAACGGCAAGGTGAAGGGCCTGGTCCAGGATAAAATAAAACAAGGTATCCTTACGATATAGTTTCCACAAATCGATAAGGAGATGGGTAACGCCTACAACGAGGGGAAGGATCCAGCAGGTCCACCACCCCGTAAACAAATACACCAGGGCAGCGTGAATCAGGGCATGGAGGTACAGGTAACCGGAACGGGCCTTGTACTCGCGTTTGTGCCGGACCATGGAGGCAGGTTGGAGAACAAAGTCTCCCAGGAGATGGGCGCACAGCCATTTAAAAAACAAGAGCATGTACTGAAGATACAAATCTTTCCAGGATGGCTTCCATGACAGACCAGCCCGCCGATTGCAGGCGTTGCTGAACGGCGGGTTGACGTACATGCAGGAGCCTGGCGGTCTCTTCTTGTGTGAGTCCCCGCAACTGACCCAGGACGGCTTCGGCCTGGGGTAGGGTCCAGCGCTGGAGGAGGTAATCCAGCGTCAGGGCGTGGACTTTCCATTCTTCATTGAAATTCATATTGGGCCCATTAATGGATACGATCTTCTTTTTGAGCTCATCCAGGGCAGGTCCGGACAACTGGAAAGCGGACCCGTCCGAGGTCAGGATATTGCCGCTGTCGAAGGTCATGTCTCCCAGACCCAGGGCAATCCTGACCCCGAAATTTTCGATGTGAAGGAGGCTTTGCAGGAGAAGCAGTGCCTTCAATCCCTCCTCGGGAACGACGATGGCCTGGAAACTGTCCCCCCGGTATTGGGCTGCCCTGAAGCTCGGGGCCAGCTGCTGGACGGCTACGAAAGCTGCCTCCAGGGCGTTTTGAAGTCCTGCGCGTCTTTCAGGGTTCAGTTCCCTGGAACGGATAATATCTCCTGTTAAAACAGCAGCATTCATAGGTCAAATATAAGACATTAACCTTATTTTTTAGATTTATAAGTTATATGGCTTATTCCGGATATTAATCGGATATTGCGGCAAAGTTTAGTAAATTAACTGCATGTCCCCATCGATGCATTCATTGGACGACGCATCTCTTTGGCTTATGATGAAGGGAGGCAAGGAGGCTGCTTTCGAGGCGCTGTACAAGAAGTACATTGGGGATTTGCTGGCCTATGGGGACAAGATGGGCCTGGATTCCGAGGTGCTTAAGGATCTGATCCAGGATTTGTTCGTGGAAATATGGCGCTCGAAAGAAAGGCTGAGTGATACGGACAGCATCAAATTCTACCTCTTCAAAGCCCTGCGTTATAAAATAATCCGCCATCACCAGCGCGCCCTTTCGGCCATACCCATCCCGGGTGATTGGGCGGAACAAGAGGAGTCGGTCGAAGCCAGGATGCTGAATGCTGAGCAAAATGGCATGACAGCCAAGCAGTTGCAACTGGCCATTGCCAAGCTCCCCAAACGACAGCAGGAAATTATTCACCTCCGCTTTTTTCAGGGTTTCAGCAATCGGGAGATCGCTTCCCTGATGAACCTCCAATACCAGTCCGCCTCCAACCTGATTCAACGCAGCCTGCAATCCATCAGGCAATACCTGCAGGTGCCCATGCCCCTCCTCTGAAAAAAAATTCCCGGCTAAGCGAGTATAATCGCCGCGATTGTGTCATTTAGAAATGACATGAGAGAACTTGATTGCTGGTCCTTACTGGAGGACGAATTATTTGTCCAATGGGTACTGCAACCCGATCCATCTTCCGACCTTTACTGGGAGACCTGGGCTAATCAAGACCCCAAGCGGGTCGGGCTCATACTTAGAGCCAAAGATATCATTCTTGGAATCAGGCAATCCTCTTCGAACAATGGTCTTTCCGGAGAAATTTGGAAGGGTATTCAAAATGAATTGCACACCGAATCGGTCGTGCAAATGAGCTTTTCCCGCAGGCCCTATCGCTGGTGGGTAGCAGCAGCCATCCTGGTCCTGTTGGCCGGCGCGGGAACAGCGCTGTGGATCGGGTATCGTCCCCGGGTGGATTTTTTACGGACGGCGGCGAAGGTTACCCATCCTAAAGATGTGAATGCGCCCGTGACGTGCTTCAATGAAACGGAAAAGCCCCAAAAGGTGTACCTCATCGATGGGAGTACCATCATTCTGGAACCTCACAGCACATTATCTTATGCCCGTTTCCTGGACTCAAAAACCAGGGAAGTGACCCTCAGGGGGAATGCGTTTTTCGAGATCGCCCGTGATCCCAACCGCCCCTTTCTCGTTCGCTCCGGGGGCCTGGTCACCAGGGTCCTGGGTACCAGCTTCAGGGTAAATGCGGACCCTGGAACGGAGGACGTCCATGTAGCCGTTCGGACGGGGAAAGTTTCCATTTATAAAGCAGCAGATTTCGACAAAGGTCAAAAGGCCTTTTGCGTATTGCTTCCCCACCAGGAAGCCGTATTCCACAAGAGGAACCAAAACCTGGCCTTTCAGCCCAATGCCGATGCCCAGTTGCTGGTCCGGCCAACGGCTGAGGTCATATCCATGGATTTCGACGACGTACCTGTAACCAATATACTGGACGAGTTAAGCAAAATGTATCACATCAATATTATGTATGACCGGGACAGCCTTCAGCAATGCAGGCTGACGACTTCCCTGCATGAAGAGAAACTATCGGATAAACTGGATATCATTTGCAAGGCCATCAATGCGAACTACCGGACTCAGGACGACCACATCATCATCGATGGGGGCCACTGTCCCTGATCACTACCAAAACATAATCAAAATCGAGATGCTTATGCTGATTCTTTATTCCCAATCTTCTCCCTAAACAGGATAAAAAAAACTGATGGCGTTAACGCCACCAGCTTTGACTCCCCACTGCCTGACCGATTGGACCCCGGAAGGCAAGGATCGGGGAGACGGTCATTGTATTCCATTTTAGTCACTACAACAACCTGATTAAAGTTATGAACAAAAGTTCAAAGCGCCATTTAACATGGAGATTGCTCATGAGAGTTACACTGTTACAACTCCTTCTGGCGACAGGGCTCGTGATTACCGCCTCTGCCGGAAGTGTCAGTGGCCAGGGCATCCTGGACCGGAAGATCTCCCTTTCCGAAAACGGCAAAAACTTAAAGAGAGTGCTCAAGAGCATCGAGCAGGCGGCGGACGTAAAGTTTACGTATGACAATCGCCTGATCGCGGCTACCGGATCCGTAAATCTGGAAGCCAGGAACGAGGAACTGAAAACCGTTCTGGACAAATTGCTCAATCCTTTAAGCATCCGCTATGAGGTTGTGGACGATCAGATTATATTGAAGCGTGGAGACCTTTCCAATCCACCCAAAGCTGATGCTCCATCCGTCGAGCTGAAAAAGCCCTCGGTCACGGGAACGGTGCTTTCCGACAAGGACGGTTCTCCCGTCGTCGGCGCCTCCGTGACGATCCAGGGCACTAACCATGGCACAATTACGGATTCCCGAGGCCATTTCGAGATCCAGGCTAAGGAAGGGGACGTGTTGGTCATTTCCGAAGTAGGGTATACGACCCAACGAATCAAGGTAGGGACCGAAGGGACCCTTTCCATAAAATTAGCCGAAGGCAAAAGTGAAATGGGCGAAGTGGTCGTGACGGCCTTGGGCATCAAACGTAGCAGCCGGGCCATCGGATATTCCGAAGAACAGATCAATGGCCAGGAATTGTCCGAATCGAATGCGCCGAATGTGATCAACGCCCTGGATGGTAAAATGGCCGGGGTGAACGTCACCAACCCGAATGGGGTAGACGGGGGTAGCACGAGGATTATCATTGGTGGAAATAATAGTATCAGCCAGGATAACCAACCCCTGATCGTCGTGGATGGCATGCCCATGGACAATACCATACCCGCGGCCGCTCAGGATGTCACCCAACCCAAGGACTGGGGTAGCCCGATCAACCTGATCAACCCCGAAGACATCGAAACCATGTCGGTCCTTAAAGGACC
Organism: uncultured Chitinophagaceae bacterium; assembly: GCA_964544695.1. GTDB lineage: Bacteria > Bacteroidota > Bacteroidia > Chitinophagales > Chitinophagaceae > Dinghuibacter. The sequence continues at coordinate 3,985 of CAZJDB010000086.1, read as the reverse complement.
TGCCGCTGCGGCATTGTACGGCGGCCGTGGGGCCAACGGGGTCATCCTGATCACCACCAAAAAAGGAAGCAGGCGTTCCGGACTGGGCGTCGATTATAATTTCAGCGCCAAGATCATCCAGCCCTATCGCTATATCCAAATGCAAAATGAATACGGAGCCGGGGGGATGGTATCCCTGAATGCGCCCCAGTATCAAACCGATGGCAGCGGGAATCCAATCCTTACCGACGGTTGGAACCAGTTGTTCGTGGACCAGAAGACGGGGTCGGGACCTTACGGTATCGATACCTGGAACCAGGTCAGTTGGCCCGGAACGGGTGTTTCCTGGGGCCATAAGATGGACGGTACGATGATCAAATGGTGGGACGGCGTAGAGAGGCCGGACGTTCCCCAGCCAGATAACATCAAACAGTATTACAGGGTAGGAAACCAGATCACCCACAATGTATCGGTATCCGGAGGCAGCGATTTCGGAACGGTGAGGGTTTCTTATACACGCCTGGACAATACGTCCATCATCCCTAACACGGATTATAACCAGAATACTTTCAATATAGGAGCAAACGTCAAATTGACGAAACGCGTCAACATCCAGGTCACCACTTCCTACTTCACCAATGTATTCCACAATGCGCCCCAACTGGGGAACAATGAGGCCGGGAGTTATCAGTCCAACCTGATCTACGCCTACGGCCGGGATTACCGGGGGAAAGCGGACAATGGGAACTATATGCTCCCGGATGGTTCCCAGAATAAGTTTACGGTCAATGGAGACGAATTCCCCTGGTTTGGAAACGGAAACGCCCAATATATTTATTGGAATACTTACATGAACAATGAATATGTGACCAGGGACAAGCTGCTGGGAGCTGCCCAGATCAACTACGACGCTACCAGCTTCCTTACCTTCATGTTCAGGGCAAGTATCGATGACAATACCAACCAGGACCAGGCCACCAATTCCACGACGGATCCCACCCACACCATCGGTGGATCCTACTCCAACGGTCTGACCAAGGATGTGGCCAACAACTATGACTGGCTGGCTACCTTGCATAAGGACGACCTGGGTCATTCCAATATCAACGCCAAATTTTCGGTGGGCGGAACCGCATACAAACGGACTTCCTACGGTATATCGGGTACCGATAACCTGACCTACGCCCTGCCAGGCTTGACCTACTTCGGCAACTACACCGGGACCACCCAGTCGGGCCAGATCCCTTCGGAAGTTTGGTTGGATAAGAAGATCAACTCCTTGTATGCCTTCCTTAACCTGGCCTACAAGAGTTACCTGTACCTGGACATTACGGGCAGAAATGACTGGACTTCCACGCTGCCCCAAAGCTCATGGTCTTATTTCTTCCCCTCGTTTACAGGAAGCTGGGTATTTTCCGACGCCCTGCATATGACCAACGATGTTTTTAGCTTTGGCAAATTCAGGGCTGCCTGGGCCGAGGGCGCACAGGATGTCCCGCCCTACATCATCAATACCGTATATACTACGGGCAGCTTTGCAGGGGAGCCCACCTCAAGCCTCCCGGGGACCCTGCCTGCTATCAATTACAAGCCTCAGATCAACAAGACCGCCGATTTCGGCATTACGTTAGGCTTCCTGAAAAACCGGATCAATTTCGATTTCCGGTACTATAATGGACGGTCCGTCAACCAACTGTTGAACTCGCCCTTGCCTCAGACCTCAGGGGTATCCAGTATCAATATCAATACGGGCGTGTTGCAGAACTCCGGCCTGGAAGCGATCCTGAGGGCAACCATCATCGACCGTCGCTTGTTCAAATGGGATATAAGCATCAATATGTCCAACAACTACAATAAGTTGTTGTCCCTGGCTCCAGGCGTCACCCGGTATGACATGAACAATATCTGGGGCGCCAGTGGAACGTATATTTCCGCCGTCGTAGGACACGAATTCGGGACCATCATGGGCTACGATTACGTCTACAACAAGGCTGGCCAGAAGCTCCTGCAAAACCAAACCGAAATCATGAACAACTTCGGTGTGGATGCGGGCACTGCGGCTCAAATGAAGGGAACAGTCTACCAGGCTACCCCCACCATCGTGCCCATCGGGAATTCCACCCCGAAGTTCAGGGGCGGGATGACCAACACGATCAGCTTCGGTCATGGATTTTCGGCCAGCGCCCTCGTCGACTGGAAAATCGGCGGTCAGGTATGGTGCGGTACCTATGCCTCGATGATGCAGCAGGGCACTGCGCCCCAAACCCTCAAGGAGAGGAATGGAGGCGGCCTACCGTATGTGACCCCCGACGGCACCAACACGAATTGGGGTGTCATATTGCCGGGCGCATATGACGATGGGACCGTGAACAATACGGTAGTTCATTATTATTACAAGTATATGCAGTATGGTGTTTGGAGCAGCGGTCCCAACAACAGCCAATGGGTGCACAGCTCGGCTGTGTTGAACGATACCTGGTACAAGCTGCGCGAGGTGGATATATCCTACAATATTCCCAGCAATATTGTCAGGAAAACCAAGGCTTTCCAGGGGGCTTCGGTGTCCCTGGTCGGCCGCGACCTTTTCTACATTTTTAGCTCCCTGCCCGACAAGATCAACCCGGAAGGGGTGAATGGCGCTGGGAATGCCCAGGGAATCGAATTCGCATCCCTCCCCGGAGCCCGCTCCGTGGGTGTGCAAGTCAGGCTGCAGTTCTAATCACCATCCAAAACTCTTCGAACCATGACCCATTCAAAAAATAAAGTCGTATTCCTTGTGTTCGGCGTGCTGATATTCGCCTCCTGCACGAAGAACTTCAAACAACTCAATACGACCCCCAACGCTCCCACAAATACCGCCATCGCGCCCCTGATGACCAACATCATGAGTACGCTGTTTCTGCAATGGCAGGAGCAGGCCTCCATTCATAACGACTATTACTATGAGGCGACCCAACTGGCAGCGGAAACCAGCGTTTCCGGCTATGTATTATCCAATGGCGTAAACAGTATATGGGACGACTATTACAATACGCTCCAGAACCTGAACCTGGTCCAGGACAAGATCAATGCCGTATCGGACAAGGCTTCCATGGTTAATATTCAAGCCATCCTGTACACCCTGAGGGCCTACAAGACCTTCCGCATCACGGACCAATTCGGGGACATCCCTTATTTCAAGGCCGGCTTGACGTATACTGGGAATACGGATGCTTACCGTCCCCCATACGATCCCCAACAGGTGATCTATGATTCTCTGCTGAACAACCTGACCTGGGCCGTACATAACATGAACCTTAACTCCGGAGCCGTTACCCCGAGCGGAGATCCCGTGGATTCCCTTGGCAGCGCCGATGTGCTTTTCGACGGCAATCTGACGGAATGGTTGAAGTTTGCCAATTCGCTGAGGTTGCGATATGCCATGCAAATGGTCGAAAAGGATCCTGCCACCGCCTCCCCCATTATCGCCGACTGTCTGTCGGGTACCTATCCCCTCATCGACAGTGGCAATGACGTGGGTATGTGGCCCAAATCCCTGGGTGGTTATGACCTGCAATCCCGTTGGTGGAGCTTCTCCTCCGGTGGTACCGGCTTTGTCCGCATCAGCAGCACCATGTGGAACCTTCTGGCTGATGATACATCTGCCGCTTCGGTGTTCGATCCCAGGGCCTGGTTGTTCACCACGACCAACCAGGCAGGGCAATATGTACCGTATATTATAGGCACCAGTACAGGGGATGCCGTAAATGCGTACTATTCCGCCACCGATCCAACGCAAAAGAACAATTGTCTCTATTCTCCCCTTAATTGGTACCTGGTCAGGGATGAATGGTATATCCCCGAACTGGTTATGACAAGTGCGGAAGTCGATTTCCTTGCGGCGGAAGCCTATGCCCGCGGACTTGGTGTTACCCAAAGCATCCCCACGGCCCAGGCGGCCTATCTCGAAGGGATCACGTCCTCAGTTAATTTCTGGTACAACGTCGCCGCCAATACCAACGACCCA
>CAZJDB010000085.1:0-20614 GCA_964544695.1 uncultured Chitinophagaceae bacterium | reverse complement strand
CTTCTTTTGCCGTTTCGTTGGTTTGCTGGGAAAAGGCATTGATCGAGTAAAGGAGAGGCAGAGCAAAAATGACCTTTTTCATTTTGATTCTTTTGTGGTTATATAAAAGTGAGGAACAACATCTCCCTTTCTTGAAGGGTTGGCCTTTGAGACGAAGCATAAGTTAGCCTGGGTTAAATAGGTGTGTAAATCTTTTCGACCAAACTAAACGGATTATCGATAAATGAGGTGGAGTCTAAGACAAAGAGCCCACTTATCTTTTAAGCTAAATTTATTATATTTTTACAGCAATTTCCTTTGGAATGGAAAAACTTGTTTTAAATCGAATCAAAATCGTCCTGGCTGAAAAAGGCATGTCCAACAAAGCACTGGCACAAGGTTTACACAAGACGGAGGCTACCGTTTCTCAATGGTGTACCAACATGAAACAACCTAGTCTGGAGACGTTTTTTCAGATTGCGCAATTCCTGAATGTGGATTTGAAGGACTTATTTGTATCAACAAAAGTTAAATAGACTCTTATTATGAATAATTCTTTGTCGCATACCGTTGATAATTTGGCCAAGGAGTTAAGGAATTTGTTGCCAATGAAGGAAGGATACCAGCGGAAATTGGATAATAAATTTCGACTGGAGTTCAACTATAATTCAAACCATATAGAGGGGAATACTTTGACCTATGGAGAGACAAAACTGCTATTATTTTTAGGTAATACATCGGGTGAGCATACGATAAGGGAATATGATGAGATGAAAGCTCATGACGTTGCTTTTACTCTTATCCAAGAGTGGGCAAAGGATGCCGACCATACTTTAACGGAAAGGGATATTAAAGAGTTAAACGAAATCATACTAGTACAGCCATTTTGGAAAGATGCGGTTATGGTTGGTGGTCAAGCCACCAGGAGATTAATAAAGGTTGGGGACTATAAAGAATTCCCCAATCATGTCCGCTTAGAAAACGGAGAGATTTTTTATTATGCAGAGCCAATTGATACCCCAATTAAAATGGGAGAATTGATGAATTGGTATAGGAATGAAGTCGAAAAATCGGAATTGCACCCTGTTGAAATAGCAGCATTGTATCACTATGAATTTGTTCGCATTCATCCTTTTGATGATGGAAACGGTAGAATATCCAGGCTTTTACTGAACTATATCTTGATTCGCTCAGGATTTCCACCAGTTGTAATTAAATCGGAAGACAAAAAAAATTATTTACAAGCACTACGACAAGCTGATGTTGGTAACATCGAAGCATTTGTCAATTATATTGGAGAGCAGTTATTATGGAGTTTAAGAATGAGCTTGAAAGCCGCCAGGGGCGAAGATATCGATGAGCCTGGCGATCTAATTAAAAAAATTGAACTGTTGAAAAGAAAACTTAACCCACCAATACTCAAGACGAATATTAAAAAAAGCCCCCAATCAATATCGCAGATTTTCACACAAAGTTTAGTCCCACTTGCAAAAGCCTGGGATGAAATTTTACAACATTTCGATTCTATTTTTTATAAACGATCTGTTTTAGGGGTATTAGATGGGAAGAATATAGTTGCATCGGATTTTTCCAATATATTTTCCAATAAGTTTTGGGCTGACCTTAATCAAGAGCTTAACAGTTCCAGTGGATTAGTTAGTCAATTCTCATTACAATGTATCCCCCGGGGCATAAGGGCATTAAAGAAGGATGTTACAATAGATGGTGGTAAAATTAATATTTGGTTTTTTGAGAATAGATATGAAGTTAGTTCTGCTGAAATAAATTATAATATTGGTAAAGAATATGATGAACAATTAACAGAAAATGAAATTGAAAAACTAGTAGACGGCCTCGGGAAATATCTATACAACGTTATTGAATCCCAAACTCAGAAAAAATAGGGTTTACTTCCCTTCCTTCTTGTCGTAAGCTTCCTTGGCGGCCTGAGCCTTTTCGAAATCGAGAACGACCCCGTTGATGCAAAAGCGCAGGTGGGTGGGAGGGGGTCCGTCATTGAAGACGTGTCCCAGGTGGGAATGACAACGTCCGCACTCCACCTCGGTACGCTCCATACCATAAGAATGATCAGGGACGTAAATAACGCTGGTTTTGCTGATAGGTTCGTAAAAGCTGGGCCAGCCGCAGCCGGACTCGAACTTGGTGTCGCTCTTGAAGAGGGCGTTCCCGCAGACAGCGCAATAATAGGTGCCCACTTCCTTAGAAGTTTCAAAGGGGCTGGTAAAGGGCCTTTCGGTCCCCTTGTTGCGGGCAACGTTGTATACTTCCGTAGGGAGTATTTTCTTCCACTGATCGTTCGACAGGTCTACCTTGGCCGTATCGGTGTGGGAATAGGCGGGGTTATTTGTTTTGTTGTCACTCATAGTAGCTTGGGTGTTATTCACCGGGGTGGCACCCCGGCACATGAGGAACAAAGGTAGTACGAGGAGAAATAAGTTCCGTTGCATAGTATAAAAGTACGTGGGAACCGGGCGGCCGATCGCTTTAAAGAGCAAACATTAACTTTTTTTATAAACCGCAAGATGTAGGGCAAAAAATTGGAATTTGTTCAGTATTCCTTGATTATATTTGTTGGCTCGACCATAAAGGGAGACATAAGAATGTTTAATTTGATCCTTTTTGGCCCTCCCGGAAGCGGCAAGGGTACGCAATCAAATCGGTTGATAGAGAAGTACGGATGGATTCACTTGTCGACCGGGGACTTGTTGAGGGCTGAGATCTCAAAACATACGCCACTTGGAATAGAAGCCAAGCATTTTATCGATAAAGGCCAGTTGGTACCGGATGAAGTGGTGATTGGGATGATCAGCTCGGCCCTGGACGCCAATCCCCGATCCAATGGTTTTCTATTCGACGGGTTTCCCCGTACGGTTGCCCAGGCGGAAGCCCTGGATAAGCTGTTAATCCTCAAAAAGACCGCTATACACCTCATGCTTGCCCTCGAAGTGGGGGAAGAGGAGTTGGTTCACCGCCTGATGAACCGGGGTAAGACCAGCGGGAGGAGCGACGACGCCGATGAACGCGTGATCCGCAACCGGATCAGGGAATATGAAGAAAAGACGGCCGCGGTGGCTGATTATTATGCCTCTTTCGGGAAGGTCGTGCATGTACCGGGAGAGGGCAGCATCGACGATATTTTCAAGGCCATCTGCACACAGGTGGATGGGCGTGCCGAAAAGGCGGCGTAAGCGCCACCCGGCGACGGGCCCTCGTTGGGGGCGCCCCGCTTTCGCGTATATTTGCGGCAACTAACATTTGTTTGTCGCTATGCAACAGCTCGAAAACTTTGTATTGGGCCGCTGGGTTCCCGGCGGAGGAGATGGGCAGGTATTGTATGATGCCGTCACGGGGGAAGCATTTGCCAGGACCGGCACCGAAGGCTTGGATATGGGCTCCGTACTGGACTATGGCCGGCAGAAGGGAAATCCGGCTTTGCGAAAGATGACCTTCCATGAAAGGGGGCGCATGCTGAAGGCGCTCGCCCTGCACCTGACCGCGCAAAAGGAAAAGTTTTATACCCTGAGCTACCGCACGGGGGCGACCCGTGCCGATAGCTGGATCGATATCGAGGGAGGGATCGGCAACCTCTTTTCTTATGCCTCCCTGAGGCGGAAATTTCCCGATCTGCCTTACTGCCTGGACGGGGAGCCCCATTCCCTGGGAAAAGGAGGGACTTTCATGGCCCATCACCTCCTGGTTCCAAAGGAGGGCATTGCGATCCATATCAACGCATTTAATTTCCCCGTATGGGGCATGCTGGAAAAGATCGCGGTGAACCTGTTGGCAGGGGTTCCCGCCCTGGTCAAACCGGCGACCATTACCTCCTTCCTGACCGAGGCGGTGGTCCGGGAAATCGATGCTTCTGGTATCCTCCCACCGGGCGCCTTGCAACTCATTTGCGGGAGCGCGGGAGATCTGCTTGATCACGCCGGCTCGCAGGATGTGGTCACCTTCACGGGGTCGGCGTCGACTGGGTTGAAGTTGAGAAGCAACCCCATCCTGCTGAGGGAGAATGTGCCCTTTACCATGGAGGCCGATTCCCTGAACAGCATCGTGCTGGGGGAAGACGTAGATCCGGGTATGCCGGAATGGGACTTGTTCATCAAAGAAATCCGCAAAGAGATGACGGTCAAGGCTGGCCAGAAGTGCACGGCTATCCGTCGCATTTTCGTCCCCGCCTCCAGGCTGGAAGCGGCCCGTGAGGCGCTTTCCAAGGCCCTGGCCCAAACTGTGGTCGGGAATCCCGCCCATGAGAAAGTCCGCATGGGTGCTTTGGCGGGCAACTCCCAAAGGGAAGAGGTAAGGGCCCAGGTACGGAAGCTGCTGGCGGCCAGCCGCCTGGTTTACGGGAGCCTGGATTCGGCCGAAGTCCTCGACGCCGATTCCGCAAAGGGCGCTTTCCTTAGCCCGCTTTTGCTGATGAATGAAACTCCTTTCGACGACGACGCGGCTCATTCTGTGGAAGCCTTTGGCCCCGTGAGCACCCTGATGCCTTACCGAGATATGGCCGAGGCGATTGCCCTGACAAAAAGGGGGAAGGGGTCCCTCGTATGCTCCATCGTGACCGCGAGGTCCCCCCTTGCTCGCGAGTTCGTACTGGGGGCGGCCACCCATCACGGTCGTATCCTGGTCCTGAATGCCGCATGCGCCAAGGAAAATACCGGACATGGTTCGCCCCTGCCCCTGTTGGTTCACGGAGGGCCTGGAAGAGCCGGTGGAGGGGAAGAAATGGGCGGCGTCAGGGGCGTCGGACATTACATGCAAAGAACTGCCGTACAAACCGATCCGACTACGCTGACCGATATAACCGGTACATACCAGACCGGAGGAGCCCAGACTGTCACAGAGGTGCACCCCTTTCGGAAGTATTTCGAAGACCTGGCCATAGGAGATACGGTCGTTACGCACAAGCGCACGGTAACCGAGGCGGACATCGTTAACTTCGCAAACGTCAGTTGGGATCATTTTTATGCCCATACCGACCATACCTCACTGGAGGGGACTCCTTTCGAAAAGCCGGTGGCGCACGGGTACTTCATCCTCAGTGCGGCAGCCGGGCTCTTCGTGGATCCGGGCAAGGGGCCCGTTTTGCTGAATTATGGGTTGGATGAATGCCGCTTTCTTAAACCCGTATACGCGGGGGCGACGATTGGGGTTAGGTTGACGTGTAAGGAGAGGACGTTGCAGGAGCCAAAGGATGAGTTGGATACACCCAAGGGAATCGTGAAGTGGTTGGTGGACGTGTATGATGAAACCGGGGAGAGCGTTGCGGTCGCCACGATCCTGACGATGGTGCGCTGCCGCCAGGGGCGCCCCTGACGCGGCAAAAATTAACGAACTTGTAACCGCTATTTTGTAATTTTATAGGTCTTACTTAGAAAAACTATGACCCACGAAATACAGGGGGGACATGTGAAGGTCGACCACGATCACGGGATCACTTCCATAGAATTTTTTCATCCCCAAAGCAACTCCCTGCCTGGAAAAATCCTGCACGAACTCGCCCAGGAAATCCACTTAGCAGGTCTGAATCCCCAAACCAGGGTAATCATCCTCCGCTCGGCGGGCGACCGTGCCTTTTGCGCCGGCGCCTCCTTTGAAGAGCTGGAGCGCATCCAAACCGAGGCGGAAGGATATAAATTCTTCAGTGGCTTTGCCGAGGTAATCAATGCCATACGTAAATGTCATAAGCTCGTCATCGGCCGCATTCAGGGCAAATGCGTAGGCGGGGGCGTTGGGCTTGCGGCCGCCGTCGATTATTGCATCGCCTGGAACCAGGTCGAAATCAAACTGAGCGAACTTGCGTTGGGTATTGGCCCCTTTGTGATCGGGCCCGCCGTAGAACGTAAAATCGGAATCTCAGCTTTCAGCCAACTGAGCATAGACGCCGGTTTATGGAGGAATGCGGACTGGGGCAAGAAAAAGGGTTTATTCGCCGAGGTGCATGAGAGCATCGAAAATATGGACCACTCAGTGAACCGCCTGGCGCAAACACTGGCGCACGCCAACCCGGAAGCCATGAAGGAAATGAAGAAAATGTTCTGGAAGGGCACCGAGCACTGGGATGAGTTGCTACATGAAAAAGCGGCGATCAGCGGCCGTCTCGTCCTGAGTGAATTCACCAGGGAGGCCATTGCCCGCTTCAAAATAGCCAAAGCCACCCAAAAGACCCCCGCTTGATCTGGATTCAGCTCGCCATCCTGCTTGGCATGATCCTGATCGGCTCCCGCCTCAAAGGAATTGGCCTGGGTGTGATGGGTATGGTAGGCATGTTGATTTTCGTTTTCATTTTTCACCTGCGTCCGGGGGACCCTCCCCTGGATGTCATGATGATCATATTGTCCATTGTGACTACGGCTGCATGCATGCAAGCCGCGGGAGGACTGGATTACCTGGTTTACCTGGCGGAAAAGATCATCCGAAGTCACCCCTCCCGTATCGTTTTCCTGGGGCCTACCGTCGTGTTTTTCCTATCCCTGTTCGCCGGGACCAGCCACGTGGTGTATTCCATGCTGCCCATTATATTTGAAGTGTCCGTTGATCGGAAGATACGCCCTGAAAGACCCCTTAGCATTTCGGTGATCGCTTCCCATATCGCCCTGACGGGCAGTCCCATGGCAGCGGCCACGGCGGCGATGGCCGCGATCCTGATGTATCCCCATGCGGCCCTGGACGTGATGAAGATCGGCATTCCGGCTTGTTTTATAGGTATGCTGGCGGGAGCGGTTTCGGTGTTGAGGATGGGGAAGGATTGGGATAAGGACCCGGCGCTCTTGGCGTTTAATGCGGCAGGCGCCGGCGCGGTGAGCGGCACGGCGGTCGGCGCGACTCCAAGCTCGACCCCGGTCGGCGCGGTGCGGAGGCCGTTGAAGTCCGGCGCGAAGACTTCGGTGTTGATTTTCGGCCTCGCCATTTTGACCATCGTCCTGGCGGGCGCACTGCCGGGATTGCTTCCGCATTGGTCCGCAGGAAAAGCAACGTTTGCCGTGAACGCGGATGGAAGTTTAAAAATCGTGACCCTCATCGAAATCGTAACCCTGGGCGCCACGGCGGCCATACTGTTGCTGACGCCTACGAAAACCGCGGAGGTGGCCAAGGCCAGCCTGTTCACTTCCATGGCGATGGCCCTGGTCTCGGTATTCGGGGTGGTGTGGATGAGCGCGACGTTCATGGAAAATAACCAGACCCAGATCAAAGACACGCTGGGGATGCTGACGGCGAGTTATCCCTGGACCTTTTCCATAGCCATATTCATCATGGGGATACTCATGTTCAGCCAGTCGGCCACGACCAAGGTGATGATGCCCCTGGGCCTTGCCCTGGGATTGCCCGCACCCGCGCTGATTGCCATGTTCCCTGCGGTCAACAGCGACTGGGTGGTGCCGGGTTATCCAACGCTCCTGGCGGCTATCAACATGGATGCCACGGGGTCTACCCGGATCGGCAAATGGGTGCTCAATCACAGCTTTATCAGACCCGGATTCGTGACGGTGGTTACGGCGATCTTAGTGGGATTCGCGCTGGCAAAAGTGCTGCTGTAGGCGCCGCGCGCCGCCGCGAAAGTGACGAGCCGCGTGAGGGCGTCAAAGGTTCTCGTACACGTAGATCGGATCGACGGAAGAACCCGGCTCCAGATCGATGATGGGCTTGATGAACCCGTCCTTCAGGCCGTAGGCCCATCCATGCAGGTGTGGCCGGTGCTCGTGTTTCCAGGCTTTTTGAATAGTCGACATTTTGGACAGGTTCATGACCTGCTCGAGGACATTCAGCTCGACCAGGCGGTCGGCCCTGGCTTCTTCGTCGGCAATGGCATCGAGCTCGGCAGCATAAATGCGGTATACGTCCTTGATGCTGCGGAGCCATTTATTCAACACCGAATGAAAGTCGGTCTGCGTCATGGCGGCGCGAACGCCGCCGCAACCGTAGTGGCCGCAAACGATGATGTGTTTTACCTTGAGGTGGTTCACCGCGAAATCCAGGACGCTTCCCAGGTTCACGTCGGTGTGGATGACGAGGTTGGCGATGTTGCGGTGGACGAAGATCTCCCCGGGCTGGGTATCGGTGATTTGATTGGCGGGTACGCGGCTGTCGCTGCAGCCAATCCAAAGGAACTCGGGCGTCTGGAGACTTGCGAGGCGACTGAAGAATTCCGGATCCTCCTTGACGCGGGCCAGGGCCCAGGCCTTGTTGTTTTCGAGCAGCTTCTTGAAGTCCATAAAAGCAATATTTTTAAAACGGCCGTGCCACCGGACGTTATATGCTCAATCCCCCGCAGGTGGCAATCACCTGCCCGGTCACATACGTACTCATGTCCGAGGCAAGGAATAGCGCGGTATCTGCTATTTCGGATATGGTCCCGAACCTTCCCATGGGAATCTTTTTGAGAAATTCCGCGGCCCCTTGTCCCTTTTTGAGGTATTGGGTCATATCCGTTTCGATATACCCGGGGGCTATTGCGTTGGAACGGACGTTGCGGCTGCCCAGCTCGACGGCTATGGATTTGGTGAACCCGATGATCCCCGCCTTGGAGGCTGCATAACTGGATTGACCGCCGTTTCCGCGGATGCCCACGACGGAGCTGATGTTGATGATGCTCCCGGACTTGGCCTTCATCATGGGTTTGATGACTTGCCGGGTCAGGTTGTATACGCTGTCCAGGTTGGTTTGGATGACCTCCCTCCATTGTTCCGGACTGATACGCAACAGCAGATTATCCTTGGAAATGCCGGCGTTGTTGACGCATATATCGACCGTACCGAACTCCCGCACCACCTCGCTAACAAAGTTTTCGGATTCTGAGAAGTCGGCAGCATTACTTTGATAGGCCTTGATGCGAATGCCCAGGTGCGAGAGCTCCTCTTCAAGGGCTTTGGCCCGCGAGGCGCTGCTGTCGCTTACAAAGGTGAAGGCAATGTCCGCTCCGTGTTCCGCGAATTTCCGAACGATCCCTTCCCCGATACCCCGCGCGGCTCCGGTAACAATGGCTACCTTATTCTTCAATAGTTGCATATGGGACGCGAATATAAGATAAACGCTCAATTTCTTTCGATCAGGGACAGGATTTCGTCCATGTAGGTGCGGTTGTTACTCAGGCGGGGGACCTTGTGCTGGCCGCCCAGTTTGCCCTTTCCTTTCAGCCAGTTGTTGAACAGGCCCGGGGGGACGGAATGGACGATGGGCAGTCTTAGTGCTATATCCTTGTGGCGTTTTGCCTCATAGTCGCTGTTGATGCGTTGCAGGGAAGCGTCCAATTCACGGGTGAAGGCGTCCATATCGGCGGGCTCCTTTTCGAATTCGATTACCCATTCGTGTGCGCCATTGCCCTGGTCACTGAAATATACGGGTGCAGCGGTATAGTCGTTGACCACCGCGCCGGTGGCAGCAGAGGCTTCCGCGATGGCGCGATCCGTATTATCGATGATTACCTCTTCTCCGAAGGCGTTGATAAAATGTTTGAGCCTCCCGCTGACCCGGACCCTGAAAGGAGACAAGGAAGTGAATTCTATGGTATCGCCCAGGAGGTACCGCCATAAACCGCCGTTGGTGGAGATGACCATGGCGTATTGTTTACCCATCTCCACCTTTTGAAGGCCGATGGTCTCGGGGTCTTTTTTTCCGTACTCGCTTATGGGCATGAATTCATAAAAAATGCCGTGGTCGAGGAACAGGAGCATGCCTTCGGAATGCGGCAAGTCCTGGGCGGCAAAGAAGCCTTCGGACGCATTGTAGATTTCCAGGTAAGAGATGTCTTTACCCATTACCCGGGCAAATTGCTCCCGGTAAGGGGTAAACGAAACGCCCCCGTGTATATACAACTCCAAATTAGGCCAAACATCGATGATATGCGATTTGCCTGTTATGTCAAGTATGCGCTTCAACAGAAGAAGGGTCCAGGTGGGGACCCCGGAAATGGAGGTAACGTTTTCGCGGATGGTAGACTCGGCGAGTTTTTCGATTTTCGTTTCCCATTCATCCATCAGGGCAATGGCGAGTTCGGGTGTCCGCAACCACTGTCCGTAGAAGGGTGTATTCTGAAGCAGGACGGCGCTCAGGTCTCCATAGTGGATGTCTTCGTCTTCCGAGAGTTTGCTGATTTGGTGGCTTCCTCCGACGACTAGTCCTTTTCCGGTGAGCAGATCGGAATCCGGGAAGTTGGCATAATACAAAGTAAGCACATCCCTTGCCGCTTTGTAATGGCCATCTTTGAGGCTTTCCTCCGTGACAGGAATGAACTTGCTGCGGTCGCTCGTGGTCCCGCTGCTCTTGGCGAACCAATGAACCGGGGTGTTCCAGAGCACGTTTTCTTCCCCCTTCATCATCCGCTCGATGAAGGGTTTCAGGTCTTCGTATTCGTGAATGGGGATGCGTTGCTTGAATTCTTTTACAGAGAAAAGGTCAGATAAGCCATACAGCCTGCCTATTTCAGTAAACTGAGCCATGGTGACCAGGTCCTGCAATACTTCCCGTTGGGCTTCGCGTGGATGCTCGGACCATTGCTGGACCCTCCAGTAGCGCAACCGCGCCAGCCTCGATATGGCAGGGCTCAGTATCTTCATAGCAAACCCGCATCATTGAGGAGGTAATCCTTACGCTTCAATTCAAAATTGCGGCCCAGGTAAAGGTTTCGTACCTGTTCATCTTCAGCCAGCTCTTCCGCCGTCCCCTGCTTGAAAATCTTCCCTTCGATGAGCAGGTAGGCACGGTCGCATATGGACAGGGTTTCATTGACATTGTGGTCCGTAATCAGGATACCGATGTTCCGGTATTTGAGGCGCGCCACCACCGCTTGAATGTCTTCCACGGCAATGGGATCCACGCCGGCAAAGGGTTCATCGAGGAGAATGAATTTCGGGTCTACCGCCAGCGCCCTGGCGATTTCGGTCCTCCTGCGTTCACCACCGCTGAGCGAGTCTCCATTGTTTTTCCTAACGTGCTGAAGATGAAACTCTTCAAGGAGTTCTTCCACGCGTTCCTTTTGCACGCTCTTCTTTAGCTTGGTCATTTCAAGGACAGCGGCCAGGTTGTCTTCCACGCTCAGCTTACGGAACACGGAGGCTTCCTGGGGAAGATAGCCTATTCCCATCTGGGCCCTTTTGTACATGGGCAACTTGGTGATATCTTCCTCGTTCAGGTAGACAGACCCCTCGTCGGGCCGGACGAATCCTACCACCATATAGAAAGTCGTCGTCTTCCCTGCCCCGTTAGGCCCCAGGAGTCCCACGATTTCGCCTTGCTTCACGTTCACGCTAACGTGGTTCACCACCGTCCTGTTGCTGTAGCGCTTCACCAGCTCCTGTGTATGTATAGTTGCAGACTCCATAACGCGAAATTACTTCGATTTTCATAATTTAGCGGGATTATGCAAGTCACCCAGCATATCAGGGAGGCAAAAGGCACCCTGATCTCATTTGAAATCTTACCTCCGCTCAAAGGAAAGAGTATCCAGTCCATTTTCGAGCACCTCGACCCTTTGATAGAGTTTTCACCATCTTTTATCAATGTCACTTACCATCGCAGCGAGCACGTATACAAAAAACGCGCGGACGGTAGTTTCGAGAAGGTGGAAGTTCGTAAGAGGCCTGGTACGGTTGGGATCTGTGCGGCTATCATGAACCGTTACAGGGTGGACGCCATTCCCCATATCATTTGCGGTGGATTCTCGCGCCAGGAAACGGAAGATGCACTGATCGACCTGGCTTTCCTGGGAGTGGACAATGTGCTCGTGCTAAGGGGAGACGCCGCCAGGAACGAATCGTCCTTCGAACCGGAGCCCGATGGACACCGGTATGCCCTGGACTTGCTGAAACAAGTGGTACGCCTCAATAACGGGGAATACCTGGAGGAAGATATCAGGAATGGGGGCAGGACTGGCTTCTGCATAGGTGTGGCGGGGTATCCGGAGAAACACTTCGAGGCGCCCAACCTGGATTCGGATTTATCCTATCTCAAGGCTAAGGTCGACGCGGGAGCCGAATATGTAACCACACAAATGTTCTTCGACAATCAAAAATATTTTGACTTTGTCAGGCGTTGCAGGGAGACAGGGATCGATGTGCCCATCATCCCGGGGTTGAAACCCATCACCTCGAAAAAGCAACTGAATGTCATCCCGAGGACCTTCCACGTAGACATACCCAACGAACTTTCCGTTGCCATCAACCAGTGCAAAACGGACGAGGGGGTGGAGAAGGTGGGAACGGAATGGCTGATCCAGCAATCCAGGGAATTGAAGGCGGCGGGTGTACCGGTGTTGCATTACTATACACTCGGCAAACCCACCGTCATCTACAATGCCGTAAAGGCGATCTCCTAAAGGCGGAAGGCCAGATTCAGGCTCCACACCCGGTTCTTATCTTCGTCGTTGTTGTTCGTCGCATTGGAGGCAATCTTCGTAATGCCCATATCCCATCCGAGGGTCATTTGTACGGGCCCCATTTCAAAGCCTCCCAGGAAATTCGCGCCGAAGTCATAGCGCCTCAATACACCGGGTCCGGATCCATTTTCGGTTCCTGTGGTCACATCCCCCTGGTCGGTCCATTGAATTTTTTGGCTGCTGTTGCTGCTGGCGCTCCCGGACGCGATATACGTGTCATAATTTCCAGCGACACCCACCGCTCCGTAACCCCCCGCACCCAACATCAGGGCAACCCGTGGAGCCAGGGGTACTTTGATCACCAGGTCCACAGGTACCTCGATATAGTAAGGCCTGAAGGTGTAGGTGCCCGTATACAGGGAGGAGTTATACTGGGCCCTGGACCCCTTCCCAGTGAATTCGGCGCCGATCTGTAAAGAAACGACATTGGCAAGTGGAATGTCACCCAGTAAGCCCGCATTGAAGCTAGCCCTGGTCTTTGCGCTGTTTACCGATCCGTCGGATTCGGTGCTGACGTTGGCAAGGTTGAGACCGCCTTTGATGTAAAGGCCGCCCGTGTTTGTAAACAAGGCGTCGCTTTGAGCCATCAGGGATGAGCATACCAATGCCGCCAGCCCTGAAAGGATTGATTTCTTAAGCATAGTTCGATAGGTTAATGATGGTGAGTTTCCCAATACTGTGCCAATGTACCGAACTCAGGGTTTGAGGGTCTCCAGTACGGAAGTCTTGATGGATATGGGGTATTTTTTCCTCAGGGAAGAAAGCCATTCCTGTTCCAGGTGAGCCTGATAACTCCCCATGACGAGGCCTTTCACCTCTTCGAAGCTGGAAGCGGCACGGGATGGGTAAACCCGGAGTATGGCGTAACTGTGCCAACGGTTATCGGGTTGACGGGCAGGGGCGGTGATCATACCGGCCGCGGTGCGGGAAGAATCGAGGGACAGGGCGTTCAACTCGAAATGGGCGGAATCCCCCAGCAAACCGGGATAGTTGCTTAAGAGGACTTTCCACGAGGAGATATTCCCCTCCAATCTGTCGTGAAAGCTCTGCATGGTGGCGCTGTCCAGGGCACTGATGGCAATGACGTCCGCGCTGGGACGCAATGCGAAGCGGTCCTTGTGCTGCTCGAACCACATCCGCTGCTGTGCTGAATCCAGCGTAGACTTGTTCCAGATCTCCTGTTGCATGATCGAAAACAGCAGGGTGCCCTCCATGAATTCCTGGGTCTGGTACCTGTATTCCGTATTGTACTTTTCCAGGTTTTCCGAATAATATTCCAGGGCCGAAAAATGCAGGTAAGTACTGAACGCCGCGGGGTAGAACGGAATCGGCTCCCTGGGACCCCCGGGCCTCCTGTACAGAATATACCTGAACCAATCCGTGGAAGTATATTCTTTCCCGTCCAGTGAGAAGAGGGGGACAACCTTCACCTTTTTGATGTATTCTTCGCCTCCCCTGCTCTTGATCAGGGTATCGGTTGTCCGGTATAGCCAGGCCGTGTCCGGTTGCAGGGACCGGTATTTGAGGATGGGAAGTATCGAAGCCGCGAACTTATCCTTGGATTCCTCCATGCGGTCGCTATAGAACACCTTTTCCTGAAGAGCAGACCACCTTTGGCTGTCCGAACTGTCGGCAAGCGCCGGATGGAGTCCTAATCTTTTGATGATATGGAAACCATAGACGGTCTCCACGGGCTTGCTGACGGATCCGTTGTCGGGCAGGGCAAAAGCCGCCGCTTCGAACGCGGGATCATAATCCCCTGTCGTGAAATCGGGGAGCAGGCCGTAATTATAATAAGTCATCTTGTCGTTGCTGTACCGCTTCACCAGGCTGTCGAACGATGCGCCCGCTTCCAGAGAATCGTACAGGGCATCGGCCTCGGCCCGGACCCGGTCTTTTTCGGCCTTATCCGCCTTTGGCGCGTAAGCCAACAGGATTTGGGCGGCGCGCATGATCCCGGGGTTTTTCCTTTCCCCCAGGCGTTTGAAAATGTGGTATCCGGAGCGGCTTTTATAAATGTCCGAATATTGCCCGTCCCTGAGACCGTATACGATGTTCTCCGCGTCATAAGGCAGGGAAAACACCGTCACATATCCCGTGTACCCACCGCTGGCTTTCAGGTAAGGGTTGGTGCCGTAAGCGGTGGCCACCGTGGCAAAGTCGGCGCCGCCCTTGAGCTGACCTTGGGCTTCGTGAATCCGGTTATACGCCCCCAGTGTATCCCGGGGAGAAGTAAATCCTACATATACCTGGGTGATCTCGATGTCCGTCTGATCCCGGATCAGGGCTTCCCGACTGAGGGCGCCGATCCCTTCTTCCTTCCGCATGGTTTGCTGCGCCAGTTGACTGCGGAATTCGCCCATATCCCTTTTGATGTCGGAGGCCGAATCCAGACCCGCGTCCCTGGCAGCCCGGACCTTGAGTTTATAATTGATATACAAGTCCAGGTAGGCTTTCAAGGAAGCGCTGCCCTTATACGCGTTATTTTTCCGGTAAGCCCAAAGGAACTCGGATTTGTCCACCTTGTAAGGCCCGTAAGTGAAAAGCGTCTGGGCGCAGAGGGGGGCCGGAAGGCAGCAAAGTAAGAGCCAAAGGAATAGCTTGTTCATTGGTGCGTCTTGGCGAGTTTCAACTGGATCAGCTTGTCTACCTGATCATAGGAGAGCTTCTTGCCGATGATTTTTTTCTGGTCGTCCAGCAGGTAGATCGTGGGCGTTTGATATACGTCGTAGAGTTGACGGAAACCGGGTTTTTTGGCGTCGATATCCTCCTGCTTCATCTGAGGCGTCTGGTAGACGTTCACCCAATCCTCCAGGTGGTGTTCGCGTATGTATTGCAACCAGTGCGCCTTTTCGGGTACGATCTTGGCCGCGTCCGTCTTGACCGTATCGATCAGCACGGCGAATACCTTCACGCCGATATTTTTCCATTTCGCCTGATATATGCTGTCCAGTTCGGGAACTTCCTTTTGGCAATGCCCACAATCCGGGTCCCAGAAGCAAACCACGGTAAAGTGCGCCTGGACAGCATACAAGGAAACCGACTTATCGGCCGAATCGAGGAGCTGGATGTCCGCGGCGGGATCGCCCAGTTGGTTGGCCATGATGCTATAGGCCCGGTCGTAGATCGCTTTCTTTTGAGCCTCCGTTAGCCAATCGACCTGTCCCGTCTGATAATATTTCTCGAAAAGATCGAGAAAAACGGCGTCCTGGCCCATGTACCGGGGATTGGCGTAGTCATTGGTGAACTTGGTGATGTAGTATTTGAACATGGTCTTGTCGGACCGGCCGTACAAGACGATATTGTTGACCTCGCGCTTGATGGAATCCACATCGGGGGAAACGAGCCGGGCGAAATAATCATTCAGCTTGGTCTCGAACAGGGGTGTAAATAAAAGACGTGAATCGGAAAAGGTTACCCCGTCCCAGTAATGGGCCTTGTAGTAACGGAAGGCAAAAAGAGAGTCCTTGCGCCCGTTGGGCAGGGTCGGTGCGGCGGGAATAACGGGCTCCTCCATGAGCCTGAACAGGGCGGTCAGGAAGCTCCCGGGGTATTTACTCACCAGCGCGTTACGGTAATCGGTGGTTTCTTTGTTGATGGCCTGGATTTGCTCCCCGATGCGGGCGGTATCGGCATGCGTCTTTGCACCAGTCAGGGATTCCTGGAGGGGTTTGATTTTCTGGTACTGTTCTCCCGCGTAGACCTGATACGCATTGAATACCTGGTTTTCGTAGGAACCCGTGAACCGGGTTTTGTTCAGGAGGTCGGAGGAATCGGCCGATATGCCGAAATGCTGGTTTTTCGTCCCGGTATCGATCAGCATTTCCACCATTTGGCTTTTTCCGGGATTGACCAGCATATAAACGCCGCCTTCAAGCGGGTCCTGACCCGCGAAACGGGCCTGACTGCCGGGCCCCAGGCGAACCGAGTCCTTGACATAAATCGTTTTGCCGAAATAATGTGCCAGGTAGATGTATCCGGAAGTATAGGGCTTGAACGTGACGTTGATCTCGTAGCCCTTTTGGGCAACGGCCGCGCAAGTCACGAACAGAAAAAGGGTTGTAAGTCTGGTTTTCAAAAAGGATTCATTGGGCATAGCGCTAAAATACTGAAATTTGCCCCTCGTGAGCAGAAAATCAGGTAAGATGTTGGAACAGGTGGCGGTTTCGGACTACGCCGCCGAAGGAAAAGCGCTGGCAAAAGTGGATGGGCGGGTTATATTCATGCAAGGTGCGGTACCCGGGGATGTGGTGGACCTCGTATTGACGCGCGACAAGAAAGACTGGGCAGAGGGACGGATCGTGGCCTATCGGACGCTTTCGGCAGAGCGTGTTACCCCTTTCTGTCCGCATTTCGGCGTTTGCGGAGGTTGCAAATGGCAAATGCTGCCCTATGAACGTCAACTGGCGTACAAGGAAAGGGAAGTTATCGAGAACCTGCGCCGCCTCGGAAAGGTCGAGCTGCCAGAGGTAAGCCCCATCATGGGAGCGGAGGATACCCGTTACTACCGGAACAAGCTTGAATTCACCTTCAGCAACCGCGCGTTTCGCGTGGAAGGACCTCCGGCCGAGGCTTCACCGGCCCTCGGTTTTCACGTCCCCAGGCTTTTCGACAAGGTCATCGATATCCAGGAATGCCACTTGCAGGCGGAGCCCAGCGATACCATACGTAATACCGTCCGGGCATTTGCCCTGGCGAACGGATATCCTTTTTACGATATACGCACGCATGCGGGCTGGCTCAGGAACCTCGTCGTTCGCGTTTGCCGGAGCGGGGAAGTGATGGTCAACCTGGTCCTGGCCCATGAGGACAAGACCGAGAGGGTGCGCCTGATGGACCACCTGTTGGAAACCGTTCCCGGGATCACCACCTTGTTGTATACCCTTAATCCGAAGTGGAACGACAGCATCAATGACCTGGAACCAGTCACTTATTCGGGGGTGGGATATGTGTTGGAACAACTGGGGGACTTTCGTTTCAAGATAGGGCCGAAGTCCTTTTTTCAAACCAATACCCGTCAGGCAGAGCGACTCTATGGGGTTGTCCGGGATTTTGCGGCCCTGAGCGGAGGGGAGACCCTTTACGACCTGTATTGCGGAACGGGCAGCATCGGTATTTTCCTCAGCAGTGGAGCCAGCCGGGTCGTTGGTGTGGAAGTGATCGGCGAAGCCATAGCAGATGCCCGGGAAAATTCCCGAATCAACGGGATCACGCAAGCGGAATGGTTCACAGGGGACGTTGTCGACATTTGCGACGACGCCTGGGTGGAAAAACAGGGCCACCCCGACGTGATCGTAACCGATCCGCCCAGGGCGGGGATGCATGAAAAGCTGGTCCTCAAACTTTTGGAAATAGGAGCGCCTAAAATCGTCTATGTCAGTTGCAATGCGGCGACCCAGGCCAGGGACTTGCAGGCCCTGGATCGGGGATACCGGATCACTCGGGTCCAGCCCCTCGATTTATTCCCACATACGCATCATATTGAAAACGTCGTTGCTCTGGAACGACGCTAAAACCTAATTTTGCATTAAATCGTAATACATGGCTAACTACAGGCAGAGTGGCTTTCCCGGTTTTCCTCCCGCAATCAGGAACCTGATCATCATCAACTTCATCGTTTGGTTTATCGAGATCACCGTTTCGGGAAACTGGTTCGAGAACCTGTTTGCGCTCCACGACATCCGTGGATCGTATTTCAGGATTTGGCAATTCTTCACTTATATGTTTTTGCACGACCCCAAGGATGTCATGCACATTATATTTAACATGTTCGCCTTGTGGATGTTCGGCGGAGTATTGGAGAACTTCTGGGGGTCCAAGCGTTTTACCTGGTTCTACCTGATCTGCGGCGTGGGTGCGGGCCTGATATACAGCGCAATCACCTTCTTCCACAATACGAACCTGGTCAACCAGCTCGTAGATGAAAACCCGGGCGTCCCCTTTGCCCTGGAACAGGCAAGGGACATCGTATTCAACAATTCTATACTGGGCGCCTCCGGAGCCGTATTTGGGGTATTGGTCGCCTTTGGCTACTCCTTTCCGAATACGGAAATGATCATTATTCCCATCCCGGTTCCGGTAAAAGCCAAATACCTGGTGATCGGATATATACTCATCGAGTTGTTTGGGGGCGTCAGGGACAGGCCCGGCGATAACGTAGCTCACTTTGCGCACCTGGGGGGCGCCCTGGTCGGCTTCCTCCTGGTCCGGTTTTGGAACAAGACGAACCGGAGGGATTTTTACTAAACGGTTAACAAGCGCTGACCTGGATTTAGTAACTTTATAGTATAGATTTACGTAAGTACTAGGAAGCAATTGATTATGGCAGTTACGGAAAGAAATAGCCGACGCAGGATCTTGCTGGGAGAGTCCAACAATGCCTTATTTAACCTTGTGGCAATAAATGCCGTTATTTTCGTCATCCTGGGTTTTACCCTTCTCGTATATAAATTCACCTTCGAGCATACCGCACTATCCTTGTTCCAGCACGAAGTCCTGGACTGGGTAGCCTTGCCCGGGGATTTCCACAGGCTCGCTTCCCGCCCCTGGACCCTGCTGACAGGCATGTTCGTTCATTGGGAAGTCTGGATGATGATCAGCAATATGTTGTGGCTTTGGGCCTTTGGGTACATCCTCCAGGACCTTACGGGGAACAGCCAACTGGTTCCCATCTACATTTACGGGGGACTTGCCGGGGGGATCACCTTCCTTATCGCGTGCAATGTGACCCCTGACATCAGGGCCGCCGCTCCCAACATGGAATGGATGGGCGCGGGGGCAGGAATCATCGCCCTGGCCATTGCCACGACAATGGTTTCCCCCGATTACCGGATATTTCCCATGCTCAATGGAGGCATACCCCTCTGGGTATTGACGATCGTATACGTAGCCGTGGATTTTGCCGGCCTGGGGACCTTGCCATTTCCCTACCACCTTTCGCACATCGCCGGGGCCGCCATGGGCTTTGCCTATGTGAAACAACTGAGAAAGGGCCACGACTGGGGGGGATGGATGCATCAAATGCACGACTGGGTTCTGAACCTTTTCAATCCCAACAACGTCCACGAAAAAAAGATCTTCAAAAAAGAATTATTCTATAAAAGCCAGGGTAATCCACCTTACAAGAAAACGCCATTGATCACCCAACAAAAAGTAGATGAGCTTCTTGACAAGATCTCGCAAAAGGGATATACCCACCTTACCGATGAGGAAAGGGAATTCCTGAAGCGGGCGAGTGAAGAAGACCTGTGATTTCCATGCGTGCGTTCCTGATCCTTGCCAATAGTTTGGTGGTGATTCTCTTGCTGTCGGTAGGACTCATTCCTCATGTGGATCCGACAAAGTGGTGGCTCCTGGGGTTCCTGGCCCTGGGGTTTCCGTGGCTTCTCCTCGTGTGCTTCTTGTTCCTGTTGTTCTGGCTAATTCGCCGAAAATACCGATGGATGTTGATTTCGGCGTTGGGCATTCTCCTGTCCTGGGGGAGCATCAAGTCCTTCATGGCCTTCAATGTGAACACCCATTCGGGGGAGCTAAAGCCCGCAGGCATGCTCAAGGTGATGAGCTGGAACGTGCACCTGTTCAATTTTTTCGACAACAAGAAGAACCCTATCGTGAAGCAGGCGATGATCGATCTGGTGCACAAGGAAGACCCGGACATCGCCTGTTTTCAGGAGTTCTTCTTTTGCGACAGCCTGGAGTATCCGTATTCGATCCAAAGCTTCAAACAAGCCCTGGGATTCCCTTATTATGCCGTGGCGTACGAGTGGTATGCCGATTCACGCTACAATAACACGACGTACCACTACGGGGTGATTATCTTTTCCAAATACCCGATCCTCCAGCAAACCAATATTATCGGTAAGGACCGGAAATACAACGACGTCTTCGAATATGCCGATATCGTCACCACCCTGGATACCTTCAGGGTCTTCAATGTGCACCTGCAATCCCTGCACTTCGACAAGAGGGACTATGCTTTTCTGGACAGCCTGCCCCACCCACAGGGGGGTATGAAAGCCCAATCCAGGAACATCATGTATAAAATCAGGGCTGGACTGCTGAGGAGGGCCGACCAGGCAGCCATCGTGCACGAGGTGGTGGAGCACAGCCCCAACCCGGTCGTTGTTTGCGGGGACTTCAACGACGTCCCCAACTCTTACGCCTACACGACCATCAGCCAGGGTTTAAAGGACGCCTTTCGCGAAAAGGGGAGCGGCTGGAGCCGAACCTTTTCCCAAATAT
>CAZJDB010000084.1:0-7892 GCA_964544695.1 uncultured Chitinophagaceae bacterium | reverse complement strand
GGCCAGGACGACCAGGGCGACCCCGATGGTCATCAGTTCGTAAATGAGCGAAACGGGGTACTTGGTGACGTTCAGGAAAGAGATCAGGGTAAGGGTAGGGGTCTTCTGTACGCTCCAGGGATTGGGGTCGCCGTAGGTATTAAAATAGCGCATGACCACAAAAGCAATGAGCAGCCCAAAGCCCAGGGTGAGTAGGATCTTCCGGCGACGTTCAGCGGGGAAGTCCTTCGTGTACCAACGACCGGCGCTGTAGCCCAGGAGCATGAGCCCCATCCAGGGCAGGATGGCGTAGAGATCGAATATGCCCCTGGTTTCGCTCAGGGGTATGAAAGCCGGCGGAGAGGTGAGAAGCATTGTCCAGGCGACGCCCTTGAGGGGTGGGTGCATCAGATCGACGAAATTATGTCCGAATACCAGGATCAAACCCACGGGGAAAATCAGCGAAGGGGAGATCCGGATCAGGAGGCCCAGTACGATCATACTCCAGCCGATGGTCTGGATCACCTGGAATACAAAGATATGATAGGCCGGATCGAAGGTCCACCCAAGGGTCACGACGGTGACTTCGAGGAGGATCAGCCAAATGCCCCGCTTGATGAGGAAAGCGCTCAACTCCTCGTTAGTCTTGCGCTGTCCCGACAAGAAGGCGGAAATACCGCTGAGAAAAATGAATATGGGTGCGCAGAAATGCGTGATGAAACGGGTGAGAAAAAGGGGAAGGGTTGTGGTGCTCAGGTCTGTTGGATCCGGGGTGTTCGCGTGGAAGAAATCCCGTACGTGGTCGAGGGCCATGAAGATCATAATGGCCCCCCTTAGGATGTCGATGGAGGCAATGCGGTATTTCTGAGGTGGTGCAGCAGCAGTGAGTATCATCCGGGTAAGATAGCCAAAAATCCCGTTTCCACCTTCAATTCTTCGACCACATTATAGATGATGGGACACGTTCCATAGTACATGAGTGTGGAAAAAAGACGGTCGTTGAAGTTGTCCCGGTGCAGGTGAGGAAATTCCCGGCATTCCTGGAACCGGTCTTCATATACGCTGCACAGGGAACCTTTCAGGAAGGCGCAGGGGATTGCGTTCAGGATGGTGGCGCCCTGAAGGCTGGTTTCGATGTGTCGGGCTTCCCAAGTGGCCAGCGGGATTTGCGCGGCTGCGGCGAGCCGGGCATGTTCCTCAGTGGTGGTGTGGATCATCAGGGACCGGCAGCAATTGCCGCAGGCCGTGCAATCGATGGCTGGCGTGATGGTGTCGTTTAGGCGGTGGACGATGGCGTCGATTTTTTCGGGGTCATTGGCGCGCAGGAAATCCCGAAAGCGGAAATTCTCGCTTTCCCGCGTCAGCGCCGCAGCGGCTATGATGTTGAGATCGGCGGTCAATCTTCTTTTGCCCCCTTTTCCCCGACAAACCAATGTTCCTTTTGACGGAAAAGGACGTTAAAGGTGGTCAGCGACCCGTAGATGCGGGTAATGTACTGCTGAAGGTTTACTTTGTCTTCGTCCGTCAACGTTTTGTGACTGTTGATTTGCTGTTCGAGCACGCGCAGGCGGTCCCGGACCATGACGATTTTATGGAAGAATGCGTCGATGGGGATTTCCTTGGCCTTCTGAGTTGCATCGCGCGGTTGCAGGACCAGGGTGCCTCCTGCCCAGCGCTCTCCCAGGGGAACGAGTTCTTCGGGGCTGCTCCAAAGGCGCAGTATCTTTAGTAAAGACCGCTCCACCTCGGAATGCGTTTCGATCTCCTCGGTTACGTTTTCGGGGAGTATTTCCTCGAGCTTGTCGTCTGTCTTGTCAATTTCCTTGATGCCGTGGTTGATGAAAGAGATCAGGTACGTGGCGTACCGGATGCCCACGATGACGCCGGGGCCAAAATGGGCATGCTGGAGACGTGTGCCGATGCCGAGTTGAAGTTGTTGAGGTTCTGTCATACCCATTCCCAGTAACCGTCTATCCAGTACCAGTTGCCGTCCTGCCTCTGGTGCCAGTAGCCCCTGACCCACACCCTATGCGGATCGCGGACAACCCAATAGCCCGGTTGAAAGGTAAAGGTATTATTTTTCCAGGACCATTCGCCCTCTACCCACATGTGCTGAGGGGAAGGCTGGGGAGGCCTGTTGTATGTGGGTTCGGCGGGAACGGAAACTATGAATACATTATCGGGTACGTGCTTCCAATAACCTTTGACCCAATACCATTCCGAATTGGGCCATTGCGCCCAGTGACCCTTGATAAAGATCTTGAGGGGATCGGGGACGGTCCAGTACCCGGTCTGGTATTCGTAGTGGTTACCCAGCCAAATCCATTCACCGTTTACCCAAAGGGTATGGGTGGAGGGGCGGGGAGGCCTTAGGTAATGAGGCTCGGGAATCCAGGCGGGGACCCCTTCGTGGGGGATGGGTTTCCAATACCCGGGTTGCCAGTAGGAGGAACCGTCAGGGTTGGTGACCCATTCCCCTTTTACCCAGATATGGTCCTTCTCGGGCACGGTCCAAAAGCCGGGCTGACGGACATAGGTTCCGTTTTGAGGTACCCATTCACCTTCGATCCAGACGTGGTTGTTGGTGGGTTGAGGGGGGCGCTCGATAAAGGGCTCGGGAGGCAGAATGCGGATGGAGATGTTGATTTGAGCCTTTCCGGAATAAACGCACGATAGGGAAAGGATAAATAGATAGAGTAGTTTTTTCATGGTCGAAATATGGCAAAAGATGAACCAATTGTACTGTATTAAAAAATTCTAAGGTAGATTTAACGAGCATGCGTTATTTTTTCGTTTCCCTCCTTTGTCTGGCGATCGCCTGTAGGCGACCCGTGGGTGTCAACCCTTCTGTGGGGGTTTCACGCGCCCTGGCAGAAGCCCGATTCAAGCAAATCCGGCACCCGGAATACCGGTTGTCCTTTACCATTCCTTCGGTTCAGGAAAAACCCATTACGGGGGAGGAGGACCTGTATTTCGATTGCCTGGACGACCATGAGCCCGTCCAGCTCGATTTCAAGGGGGAACAGTTGCGCAATTTGTCCGTCAATGGAGAAAGCGAGGTCATCGACTTCAGGAACGAGCACCTCGTGGTACCCGTGTCCGGGGGGCACGTTCATATTCACATCGATTTTGTATGTGGGGACCGGCCCCTCAACCGGGACCGGAGTTATCTTTATACCCTCCTTGTCCCGGACCGGGCCAGGGAGCTCTTTCCGTGTTTCGATCAACCCGACCTGAAAGGTGTCTTTCGCCTTTTGTTGCAGGTGCCACACGGTTGGAAGGTATTGGGTAATGCCCCGCTGGTGGATAGTGCGCACGGGATATTCCGGTTCGCCCCTTCCGATACCATACCCACGTATCTCTTTGCCTTCGTAGCCGGAATGTTTACGGATACCGCTGTCGGGACAATGCACGCCTATTACCGGGAAACGGACACCAGTCGCATCCGCCTCAGCCTGGACAGCCTGTTCCGCATCCAGGCGCATGCGCTCGATTTCCTGGAGGAGTATACCGGTATCCCCTTTCCATTCAAAAAGTTCGATTTTGTAGCTATCCCTGCGTTCCAGTTCGGCGGAATGGAACATCCGGGCGCTATTTATTATAAATCTTCGGCCCTTTTCCTGGATGAAACCGCCACGAGGGACCAATTCAATTCCAGGGCTAACGTGCTAAGCCACGAAACGGCACACATGTGGTTCGGGGACCTAGTGACCATGCGCTGGTTCAATGACGTATGGATGAAAGAGGTCTTTGCCAATTTCATGGCGGATAAAATCACGGGAGACAGCCGCCTCAAATTCCTGACCGATCACTATCCCCCTGCCTATGCGATAGACCGGACCCAGGGTGCGAACCCCATCAGGCAAAACCTGGATAACCTCCAAAATGCGGGCAGCCTTTATGGCAATATCATTTACCATAAGGCGCCGATCATGATGCGACAGCTGGAGTTGCGCATGGGGGCTATCCCTTTCCGTGACGGCTTGCGAGAGTATTTGCGCACGTACGCTTATGGAAATGCCTCCTGGCCAGAGCTGATCGGCATTCTGCAAAAACATACTTCCAAGGATTTAATGAAGTGGAATAATGTATGGGTGAACGAACCGGGGAGGCCGATGTTTAGGGATTCGTGCGTTTATACTGACGGTTTTATTACACGACTTTCGTTGGTCCAGGTCGGCACTCGCGTCTTGCCCCAGGTGTTCGACGTCGCATTGGTCTACCCGGACCATATGGATACGATAAGGGTTGATATGGATTCAGCATCCGTGGATATTGTGGCGGCTTCGGGTAAGGCTGCGCCTTCTTATATCCTGTATAACGCAAGCGGATTGGGGTATGGCGTTTTTCCTTCCGATCGTCGGAATGTTGTTTTCAGGGACCCGGTCTTTAGGGCCTCCGACTATATCAACCGGTACGAAAATATGCTGGAAGGCAGGGACGGGACGCCCGCAGCACTTCTAGGGAGGGACCTGTCGTATATGGAAAAGGAAACCGAGGAACTGAACCTGGGGCTCCTGTTGGGACAGGTCAGTGCTATCTACTGGCATTTGCTGGCACCATCGGAGCGTCTTTCGTTAGCACCCAAGGTGGAAAGCGTATTGTGGGCCAGCCTTTCCAGGGCAACGACGCCCAACGAAAGGAAACTGTTATTCCTTTGCTACGCGCGCATGTGCCTGAGCAAGGCAGCCCAGGATAAAATATACCTGATCTGGAGCGGGGCCAAGGAACCACCCGCGGGTGTTCGGTTGGCAGAAATCGATTTTTCCGTTCTTGCGGAAGAACTCGCGCTGCGTAATTATCCGAATAGCGGAGGCATTTTGAAAGTGCAGGCGGGACGTATTGGAAATCCGGACAGGAGAACGGGGTTCGAATATTTATGGCCTTCCCTATCGCCCGACAGTGCGGTTCGTGATAGCTTTTTCTTTTCCCTCAAGGATCCCCTGCATCGAAAAAAGGAATCGCTTGTGGTGGAGGCCCTTGGCTTTCTCAGTCATCCTATCCGGGGGAGATACGGGGAAAAATATATCCAACCCAGTTTGGATTGGCTGAGGGATATACAACAAACGGGAGACGTGTTTTTTCCTCAGAACTGGCTTCAGGCGGTGCTGCCCAATGCGCAATCCCCCCAGGCTGCCGCTATGGTTCATCATTTCCTGGACACGCATCCGGATTATAACTCCGCCTTGAAAGGAAAGATATTGCAGGCGTCTGATTATTTGTTCAGGTTCCAGGCAGCTTCACTTTCCGGTCCAACAACTGCCGCAACAGGTTTTCCTGAAAAGCAAACTTTGTCCTCTCGAAAACATAAGGATCCGCCTTCACCCAAGCCCTGATCATGACTCTCCATCCGTCCACGTCGAGGCCCGAGACGTTTATGCTGGGAGGCGGGTCCTTTTGGAACCCCTCGGTAGCCTGCAGCGCCGCGCTCACGGAATCGCGAATGGTTCCGAGGTCGGTCGCGTAGGACGCAAATTTCAATTCGATGTCCAATCGTCGTTTGCCTTCCAGGCTGTTGTTCGTGACGACGTTGTTGGACAACTGGGAGTTCGGAATAATCACTGCCCGGTTATCGAGGGTAGTGATGATGGTGGAGAAGAGTTGGATTTCCCTTACCACCCCTTCCTGTCCTTGTGTAATGACATTGTCGCCGATCCTATAGGGCTTAAGTAGCAGGATCAGGATGCCACTGGTGAAGTTTTGCAGGGTCCCCGATAGGGCCAATCCCGCGGCCACGCCCAGGGCGCCTATCAACGTGGCAAAAAGCGTCATTTTAATACCGGCTTCCTCTATGGCGAATAAGACCAGGAGAATTTGCAAGATGATGATGATCATCCTCGCGAGGAAATGCTGTAACGCAGGGTCGATACGCGTTTTGTTGAAGATTTTAACCAACGTCCTCCGGAGCACGGCCAGAAGTAGGAAACCGACAATGAGTATTGCCAGGGCGACCAGGGTCCTTGGGCCGTCTGTCTGGGCCCATTTGAGGACGCCGGCATATAGTTTTTCCATCATACCCTTTCAGGGATTCCAGAATTGTGCCATTCATTCGGTACGCAGGCTCCGGGAAGGATTAGCAAGGGCCGCGCGGATGGATTGGAAACTGACGGTAAGCAGGGTGATGGCCAGGGCACCGAGACCAGAGGCGGCGAAGATCCACCAGCCCAGGTGGGCGCGGTATTCGTAGTGGCTCAGCCAGGATCGGGTCAGCAGATAGGATAGGGGGAGTGAAACCAAAAGGGATATTAAAACAAGGACCACGAACTCCCGCGACAGGAGGCTCCACAGTTGGACGACGGAAGCCCCGAGGACTTTGCGGATGCCGATTTCGCGAGTGCGACGTTCGGCGGTGAAGCTGGCCATGCCGAAGAGGCCCAGGCAACTGATGAAGATGGCCAGGATGCTGAAGAAACCGGCTAGGGTGCCGACGCGTTCCTCGTCAGCGAATTTATTTTCGAAGGCTTTGTCGGTGAAGGTGAAGTCGAAGGGTTGGGCGGTGTCGTAGCGCTTGAATACTTTTTCCACGGTGGCCAGGGCGGAATGGACGGAGGTGTGGGGATCGATCCGGAAGATGACGATGTCACACTTGTCCCTGGTCAAGTGATAGAAAGAAGGGCGCACGGGGGTGTATGCGGATTCAGTGAGGACGTCCTTGATGACGCCGATGATATGATAGGGTACGTTGTCCCATTTGACGGTGGTGCCGACGGGATGTTGAAGTCCCATGAATTTCACGGCGGTCTCATTGACCACAAAGGCCAGGGAGTCGGTGGGATAGTCCATGGAGAAGTCGCGCCCTTGTGTGAATTCCCAACCCACCGTTTTGCCGAATTCGGGGGAAAGGTCGGCATTGGGAAAATCCAGGGCCAGGCCGGGATCCTTTCCCGGCCACTCGAAGCCACTGTTGGTGGACCAGACGTCGGTGGGGGGGCTGTCGGTTTCGGCCATTTCAGAGATGGCCCCGCTTTTTATCAACTCATCCCGGACGGCGGAAAAGTGCTTGTGGATATCGTCGGTGTACATGAGCGTCATGACCAGCCCGTTGCTATTATACCCAAGTGGGCGGTCCTTGGCGTATTGGATTTGTCGGAAAACGACGATGGTGCCCACGATGAGGACGACAGATACCACGAACTGGAGCACGACCAGGACCTTGCGGGGTATGGCAGCGGCAGGGCCTGCGCGGAAGAGCCCTTTGAGGACCTTGACGGGACGGAAAGAAGATAGGTACAACGCCGGGTAGCTACCTGCAAGGAGACCGGTAAATGCGCAAAAGGCGATAGCGGTGGCCCAAAATCCGGGAGAGGTCCAGGGGATTTCCAAGCTTTTCCCGGCTATCTTGTTGAAGTAGGGAAGGGCCGGGAATGCCAGCGCCAGGGCTAGCACGAGGGCCAGGGCGGAGATCAGCAGGGATTCTCCCATAAATTGGGTGATGAGTTGTCCGCGCAGGGAACCGATGGCCTTACGGATGCCTACCTCGCGTGCGCGCCCTTCGCTGCGGGCCGTGGACAGGTTCATGAAATTGATGCACGCCAGGAATAGGACGAAGCAGCCGATGAGGCCGAACATCCATACGTTGCGAATGGCGCCGCCCACGTTGAAACCGCCTTTGAAGTCTCCATACAAGTGCCAACGGGACATGGGGAGGAGGAAAAGCTGGGGTTTATGGCTCAGTTCATCCTGGTGGACGAAGCGCATCTTGACGTCCTTGATTTTTTCGGAAACCGTTTTGAAGTCCGCATTTGGTGCCAGTTGTACAAAACATGAATAGGAGTTGGACCTCCATGGATTGTCCCTTTTGTCGAACTGGGCCAGGCGTGCGAGCAAATCCCAGGACATCATATACCGGTCAGTGGAAAAATCGGAGTTGGCGGGGAAGTCTCGGTATATACCGCTCACCTTGAGGTCCACCT